>CAZLMV010000019.1:0-19071 GCA_964560625.1 uncultured Bacteroides sp.
CCCGACCCTCTGCTTGTAAGGCAGACGCTCTGAACCAGCTGAGCTAAGCGCCCCGGTTAGTTCCGAATTGCGGTGCAAAGTTACGGGAAATATTTGAATTGACCAAATAATTTGGCAATTATTTTTTGAAAAATTTCACCGCAACTTTGCTAATCCGTTGATATAGTTGTGTTTAAGCCAATGAAGCGTCGAATCCGGCGGCATGAACGGCGGCGATAATGGAGTCAGGCGAGGCGGTGCCTTCAACGGAGGCGCGTTCGGCGGCGAGGTCAACGGCAACGGAGTCTACGCCGGGGAGGGCGGCAATGGCTTTTTCGACGGTGGCACGGCAGTGGTTGCAGTTCATGCCAGAGATGGTGAATGTCATTTGTGATTCGATGGCGTTATGTGAGTGATTATGTGAATGTTGGCGGTTGGTAATGAAGGTGTAGATCAGGAGGATGACGAGGACGGCTGAGCAGATGGTCGGGAAGATGGGCCAGGTCATTTCAGCGCCGTGACATCCGGCGTGGGCGCCCATGGGGAGAATAAACCATGAGGCGGGGAGGAGATAGTCAATGGCGAGGCCGAAAGCAATTGATCCAATGACGATTGAGGCCAGATAGATGAGCGCGGATTTGCGGCCTAATTCGCGGGAAATCAGCGCAAAGGAGGCGAAGTTGGCTGCCGGACCGGCCATGAGGAGGACGAGGGCCGTGCCGGGGGATAATCCTTTGAAGATGAGGGACATGGCGATGGGAATGGAGCCGGTGGCGCAGACATACATCGGAATGGCGACGATGAGCACAAGGATCATGGCTAACAGCGGGTGAGCGCCGAGCGATGAGAGGGCGTCGGCGGGGAGATAGACCGTGATGAGCGCGGCGATGATGAGTCCGACGACGAGCCAGGGGCCGATGCTGCCCACGAGTTCGATGAAGCCGTAGCGGAGGGCGTCAAGGGTCCGTTGCCAGAAGGAGCGGCGGGGTTCACATTCGTCGGCAACACATTGGGCGGCAGCGGGTTGCTGCGCCTCCGTGTCTTCGTATTTGCCGGCAGCGACGCCACCGAAAATTGCCGTAAAGAGCGCAGCAATGGGGCGGACAATGGCGAAGGCGGGGCCCAAGAGGCTCCAAGTTGCGGCAATGGAGTCCATGCCGGTTTGGGGCGTGGCGATAAGGAAGGAGGTGGTTGCGGCTTTGGAGGCGCCGTTTCTGCGCATGCCGATGGCCGTCGGGAGCACTCCGCAGGAGCAGAGCGGCAGCGGCACACCGATGGCGGCGGATTTGACGACTGATTTCCAACCGCGGCCGGAGAGATGGCGAGCAAAGAGCCGGCGCGGAATGAAGGCGTGCATAATCCCGGCAATGAGGAAGCCGAGGAGAATATATGGCGACATCTCGTTTAAGATGAACAGCAGCGATTTGAGAATATCCATTTGGGTTATGGGTTATGGTTTATGGTTTATGGTTTATGGTTTATGGATGGGGGGATTGACTTATTTAGAGGCAAAGTTAGGGAAAAAAGGGTGCAACTTGATTGCAATGTCGGAAAAAATGCGTAAATTTGCAGGATGAAACGAGAGATTGAGGACTTTTTAGAGGGAGTCGGCATCAAGCCGACGGCCAATCGCATATTGGTCACGGAGGCTCTGATGAAATCGGAGTGTCCGCTGAGCCTGACGGAGCTTGAGACTCGCTTGGAGACGCTTGATAAATCGAGCGTGTTTCGCGTGTTGTCGCTCTTGGAGGCCCACGATGCGGTCCATGCCGTGGAGGATGGGCGCGGAGTGGCCAAATATGAAATTTGCCATGAGACGGGCGAATGTAGCCCCTCCCACTATCATGCTCATTTCTATTGCGAGCACTGCCGGCGCACGTTCTGCTTAGACGAAATCGCCGTCAGTGAGCCTCAACTTCCCGCCGGGTTCACGGCCCGCTCGGTCAACTATATGATCAAAGGCCGATGCCCGGAATGTAGTCATAAAAACCGTCAGTAATGGAAAGTAATCGACATGGGCTGACCGACAGCCAAGTTGAAGAAAGCCGCCTCAAGCATGGCGCAAACATATTGACTCCGCCACCGACGGAGCCGCTCTGGCACAAGTTTTTGGGCAAGTTCAAGGACCCGCTCATCATCATCCTGCTCGTGGCCGGCGCGCTCTCTATTGCCATATCGATTTTTGAATATTATAGCGGCGAGGCCGGGATTGAGGCCTTTGCCGAGCCGGTGGGCATCTTCATCGCCATCTTCTTGGCCACGGGCTTAGCCTTTTATTTTGAGGAGAAGGCGGGCCGGGAATTCGACTTGCTCAATCAGGTCAACGACGACGAGCCGGTGCAAGTGATTCGCAACGGCGGAGTGATGGAAGTGCCTAAGAAAGAGGTTGTTGTGGGCGACATTGTGATCCTCAACACCGGTAATGACATTCCGGCTGACGGCGTGCTCGTGGAGGCCGTGTCGCTGACCGTCGATGAATCGACACTGACGGGCGAGCCTTCATGCACCAAAACCACTGACCCTCAACATTTTGACTCTGAGGCTACGTTTGCCTCCAACGAAGTCATGCGCGGCACTCGCGTCATTGAAGGCCACGGAGTGATGGAGGTCAAGGCCGTGGGCGACCAAACCGAAAATGGCCGCGTCTTCACCGCCGCGCAAATAGATAGCAGCGTCAAAACCCCTCTGAATGAGCAACTTGATCGCCTCGGCTCGCTGATCAGTAAGGTCAGCTACACCTTGGCGGCCATCGTGATTTTGGGGCGCGTGGGGATGTATCTGTTCACCGCCGGATTCGAATGGCTGCCGTTCCTCTCCGTGCTCCTGAAGTCGGTGATGATTGCCGTGGCGCTCATCGTGGTCTCCGTGCCCGAAGGGTTACCAATGGCGGTCACTCTGAGCCTTGCCACTTCAATGCGCAGGATGTTGAAGTCCAACAACTTAGTGCGCAAACTCCATGCCTGCGAAACCATGGGTGCCACCACCGTGATCTGCACCGACAAAACCGGCACCCTGACCGAAAACCGCATGCGCGTGTTCAAAACCGACTTCTTCATCCCCGAGGCCGACGCACATTATATATATGAGGGGATGGCCGTGAATTCCACGGCGGAACTCGATCTCCAGGGGCCGGAGCCGAAAGTGTTAGGCAACCCTACGGAGGGCGCGCTGCTCCTTTGGCTCGCGTCGCAAGGCAAGGATTATCAGGCGCTGCGAGCTGAAAATCAGGCAATTGAGGAGCTGCCCTTTTCCACCGAGCGCAAATATATGGCCACGGTGGTGCGCCGGGCCGACGGCACGGAGGTGCTCTTCGTCAAGGGCGCGCCGGAAATCGTGTTTGAGCTCTGCTGCAACTTCCCCGGGGGCGTCACCTCCGACTCCATCAATGCTCTTCTGCTTGATTATCAAAACCGCGCCATGCGCACCTTGGGCTTTGCCTATCAGGTGGTTAAGCCGGGCGACCGGACGATTGCCGACAAGCGCGTAGTGGCTGAAAATCTGACTTTTATCGGCGTCTGCGCCATTTCTGACCCGGTGCGCGCGACGGTCCCTGCGGCCGTCAATGAGGTGCTCCACGCCGGCATCGGCATCAAAATCGTGACGGGCGATACGCCGGCCACCGCCCGCGAAATCGGCCGACAGATAGGCCTGTGGGACGACGCCAGCGACGGCCCGGCAAACATCATCACCGGCGAAGAATTTGCCGCCATCCCCGATTCGGAACTCCCCGAGCGGGTAAATGACCTTAAAATAATTGCGCGCGCGCGCCCGATGGACAAAAAGCGCCTTGTGGAGGCACTGCAAGCGCGCGGCGAGGTGGTGGCCGTGACCGGCGACGGCACCAACGACGCGCCGGCGCTGAAGGCCGCCCACGTAGGCCTCTCCATGGGCGACGGCACTTCCGTGGCCAAAGAGGCGTCAGACATCACGATTATTGACAATTCATTCACTTCGATAGGCCGCGCCGTCATGTGGGGCCGGTCGCTTTACCTGAACATTCAGCGGTTCATACTGTTTCAGATGACGGTCAACGTAGTTGCCTGTCTGATAGTCCTTTGCGGAGCCTTCATGGGCGTTCAGTCGCCGCTGACAGTCACTCAGATGCTCTGGGTGAACCTCATCATGGACACTTTTGCCGCCATGGCTTTGGCCTCCCTACCCCCTTCGGAAAAAGTCATGAACCAAAAGCCGCGGCCGCGCTCGGCGTTTATCATCACCCGGGCCATGTGGATTAACATCATCGGCGTGGGGCTGCTGTTCTTCTTCGCCCTGTTTGGCCTGCTGATTTACTTTGAAAATACGGAGATTGCGTCGCTCACGCAGATTTTCCGCGTGCCTTTTGTCGGGTTTCATGACCTTGACACCTACGAGCTCTCGCTCTTCTTCACATTCTTTGTTTTCCTCCAGTTTTGGAACATGTTTAATGCGCGCGCCTTTGCCTCCCATGGCTCGGCCCTCAATCTTCGGGGCTGCGGCGAATTCCTGCTCATTGCGTTGCTTATTTGCTTGGGGCAGTGGGTGATAATTGAGTTGGGGGGGGCGTTTTTTGGCGTTGAGCCGATTAAGATTACCGACTGGATAATAATCATTTGTTCTACCTCTGTCGTCCTTTGGGTCGGCGAAATTTACCGTCTTATTAAGAAATGATTCTGCAAGTTATATTGACCGTGGTCCTCGTGGCTGTGACCGCGCCGTTCGTGACGTATTATCTGCTTCGCCGAGGCTCCATAGTGAACCTTTTTCGGCGCGAAAAGCCCTCGGAGTCTTACACTTACGAAGACTTCGTGGGGTGTCTCCATCGCGTGCAAGCCAACATCACCGAGACCGAGGAGCACGAAGACGACAGCATCGTGACCTTCACCTTCCAGGGGGGCAATTTCTTTGCCATCTACATGAATGAGCGCCAACACGCCAGCATCTCCTTCTTCAACTGCTTTGAGACGACGATGGAGAATTTCAAATACTTGGATCAAGTGGTCGGCATGGTCAACAATCGCAACACCCCCATCAAGGCCACTCTCGGGGCCAACGAAGACCACAGCGCCGTGGAGGTAAGCTTCCACATTTCAGGCCTGCGCCTGAAGGATTCAGACGCTGATGCTCAGTATCTTATCCGCATGCTTTGCATGTTTTTTGACATGCAACGCCTGCTCCACGACAAGTTCAATGAAATGCTCGAATCGGAGGGTAACGCCTTGCTTCTTAACATCATGCCGCCGGTTCACTCGGCCTACGTCATTCGCCGCTCGGAAGTGGAAGAGGCAAGCAAACCCTGGGGCGGACCCTGGTATGAAATGCCTAAGCTGACCCTCGCGGAGATGATTGACCGCCTGACCGGCACCATCCCCTCAGAGAAAGCGCAAATATTCGTCAACGGCCTCCAAGTGGACCGTAAAGCTAATGAAATAGAGCCACTTAGCGAGCTCCTCAAAGAGGACATCAAGGATGAAGACCCGGTGATTGGCGACGATGTCACCATCATAGTCCTTGAGCCGGATGAGCTGACCGCCCGCAGCACTTACCTCTTCCTTCACCTTGACCACGCTGACGAGCGGCTATACACCGTCCATGTCTACGCCATGCAGGCGGGCCTTCCGGTCAGCGCATTCCGCCCCGTGGGGTCGCCGGAGACTCTGCCGCGCGCCTTCTCGTCGGTCATCGGTATTCATCGCGGCGGACCCGAGGCGTTTAAGGCCGAGGCCGAGTATATGGCTGAGGAGCAGGACCTTGTCAATCTGGTCAAGTCGGGCGACGCCGCCTATTCGCTCTACTGGGGCAAGGTGCTCTTCACCTCTGACCGCTTCTTGGAGGCCACGTTCTATCTCCAGAACGCTTACGACCTCCTTGCGCCGCAGATGAACAATCCCGCCGAAGTGGCCCCCGACCTCTTGGAGCAATTCTTTGACATTTGCTTCTACCTGAGCGTATCGTTCTATAAATTAGGACGTTATCGCGACTCCTATTACTTCATTGACATCATTTTCCAGCAGCATCGCGTGCGCTGGACCGAGCAATATATCCTGACTCTCTTGGCCCTGCGAGACCCGCGCTTGGAGCTCCTGCTGACCAACCTTCGCAATCAGCTCTCCGAGCAGCTCAGCGAAGAGGATGCCGAGCCCCACATCGAGAAGCTCATCGAATTCATTGACCGGCAGATGATCTTAGTGAAAATTCAGCAGGGAAAGATTGACGAAGCGCGCCAAGCGCTTGAAAAACAGCTCGAAGCATCGCCCGACGACGCCTTTGCCCTCTATTGGCTTGCAAAATTAGGGTAAATTTTCCGCGTTTCATGATTAAAATACGGGAAAAAATCACTAACTTTGCACTCGTAAAAATCGACTGATTTAACATGAACGCTGAAAAAATTGACATCACTGAAGGTTTTGAAGCTGCCGACAGCTTCGAAATGGTTGCCAAAACCTTCCAAGGCCTCGAAGACGTGTTGGCCGACGAACTGCGCCAAATAGGCGCTTCCGACGTCGTCGCCGGCCGTCGAATGGTCTCCTTCCGCGGCAATAAGGAAATGCTCTATAAGGCCAATTTCTGCTGCCGCACCGCCCTGCGAATCCTCAAACCCTTCTACTCGTTTCGGGCCCACACGCCCGAAAAGCTCTATGACCGCGTCAAAGAGTATGACTGGACCTCGCTGCTCAATCCCGAAAAGACCTTCGCCATCGAAGTGACGGTCAATAGCTCAGACTTCACCAACTCGCGCTTTGTGACCTATCGGGTCAAGGACGCCATAGTCGATTTCTTCACTGACCGCGACCCCGCGGGGAAGCGCCCTTCGGTGCGCCTGTCGGATGCCGACGTGCTGATCAATGTGCATATTTCCGGCTCGGAGGTGACGCTGTCGCTCGATTCGTCGGGCGAGTCGCTCCATAAGCGCGGCTGGCGCGAGGCGCAAACGGAAGCACCTATCAATGAAGTACTTGCCGCCGGCATCATCCTCAAAACCGGGTGGTGCGGCGAGGCCCCGTTTGTTGACCCGATGTGTGGCTCCGGCACCTTCTTAGTTGAGGCCGCGCTGATTGCCGCCAACATTGCCCCGGGAGTTTATCGCAAGAGCTTTGCCTTTGAGCGCTGGGCCGACTTCGACGCCGACCTTTGGGATAAAATATACAATGACGACTCGGCCGAGCGCGAGATTTCCTGCCCGATAATCGGCGCGGATATGTCGCCCAAAGCCATCGCCATCGCTACGGAAAACGTCAAGCGCGCCGGATTGGCCGGAAAAGTCACCTTAGAGCTCAAACCCCTGAGCAAATGGACCGAAGCGCCGCAGCCTGAGGGCGTCTTGGTCACTAACCCACCCTATGGCGAGCGTCTGCGTCCCGATGATTTAGACGCACTTTACGCGCTGATAGGCACGCAGTTAAAGCACGTGTTTGTGGGTTATCACGCCTGGATTATCGGCTATCGCGACGAGCAGTTTGCCAAGATTGGTCTTGCGCCGTCGTTCCGCGAGCCTATTTATAATGGCGCATTGGAATGTGAATTGCGCGAATACGTGATTTTCAAAGGCGACAAAAAGAGCTTCCGTGCCTCGGGCGGCAAACTCCAAACCCGCGAACGCTCGGCCAAGCCGCGCAACAAGTCTAACCGTCCCTTTGACAAACACAAACCCTTCAAGCGCCACGACGACAAGCCTTTCAAGGATAAACCCCGCGAAGAGGCGCCGCAGACTTTTGAGCACAGCGAAAACCCATTAGCCGCGCGACGCAACGTCAAAGCCTTAGAAACCATCATCGGCAAGCAGCCCTCCATAGCTCCGCGCAAGGGCTGGCGCCGCAAATCATCAGACGACACTCAATCCTAATACTCTCAACGACTTATGAACATCCTTCTGCTTGGCTCCGGCGGCCGCGAAGCCGCAATTGCCTGGAAAATCTCACAGAGCCCGCTCTGCACCAACCTCTACATTGGCCCGGGCAACGGCGGCACCGATGCCTTCGGCACCAACGTGGCGCTCAAACCCACTGACTTCCCCGCAATTGAACAGTTCTGCCGCGAAAAGGGCGTGGAGCTTATCATCGTGGGCAATGAAGATCCCTTGGTGGCCGGCATTCGCGACTATTTTGCCGAGAAAATGCCTGAAATGCTGTTAGTTGGCCCTGCCGCCGACGGCGCAGCCTTGGAAGGCTCCAAGGATTTTGCCAAGCAGTTCATGCAGCGCCACGGAATCCCGACGGCCGCCTATCGCTCCTTCACGGCCGAAACCGTGGAAGAAGGATGCAAATTCCTCGAAACCCTCAAGGCGCCCTACGTTTTGAAGGCCGATGGACTCGCTGCCGGCAAGGGAGTGCTTATCATCTCTGACCTCAAGGAGGCGCAGGACTCGCTGCGCGAAATGCTTGGCGGCATGTTTGGCCAGGCATCTGCAACCGTGGTGATCGAAGAATTCCTCAGCGGCATTGAATGTTCCGTCTTCGTGCTGACCGACGGCCATGGAAAGTACCAGATCCTCCCCGTGGCCAAGGATTACAAGCGCATTGGCGAGGGCGACACCGGCCTCAACACGGGCGGCATGGGAGCCGTTTCCCCGGTGCCGTTTGCCGACGCCGAATTCATGAAAAAAGTTGAGGAGCGCATTGTCCTCCCCACCGTCCGCGGCCTCATTGAGGATGGCATCGACTATCGCGGCTTCATCTTCTTAGGCCTGATCAACGTGGGCGGCGAGCCGATGGTGATTGAGTATAACGTCCGCATGGGCGACCCTGAAACTGAGGCAGTTATGCCGCGCATCGCCTCTGATTTGCTCCCGGCCTTAGTGGCCGTGGCCAAGGGCGACTTAGGCGACATCAAGATTGAGGAAGACCCGCGCACGGCCGTCACTGTCATGGCCGTTTCGGGTGGTTATCCCGGCTCATATCCCAAAGGAAAAGTGATGACGGGACTGGACAAAGTCACTGACAGCCTGCTCTTCCATGCCGGCACGGCCAAGGACTCCGAGGGCCGCTTGGTCACCTCCGGCGGCCGCGTAATTGCCGCCACGAGCTATGGCACCGACATCCCCTCCGCCGCCGCTAAATCCTTTGCCGCAGTCAAGGCCATTGACTTCGACGGCAAATATTTCCGCCGCGACATCGCCTCTGACTTATGCTGACATCAGCAAAATCGCGCCCGGAGCGGCTGCTTCTGAGCCCCGCCTTTTGCATTTTCTTAGGAATTTGCGGGGCGGTGGTCTACGCGCTGCGCTCGGGCGGATTGGCTGACAATTTGTCGCTGCTGATTTCCATTGCCGTGGGTTCGGTGGCGGCAGTTCAGGTGCGTTCGCGTGCCATGTTTAAGGGCTCCGGTTACCCTCTGCTCCCCACTTTTTTGCTGCTTCAGGCGGCTTCGCCCGGCTCATTGGAAGGCGCAGGATTGGCTGCGTTTGCCTTCGTGTCGCTGATTGTCTATTTCTTTTGCTTCGGTCAGCCGAAGTTGACGCGCACGTTTTTCCTGCTCTATCTGCTGACGGGCATTGGCGCCGTTTATTCGCCGGCCTGGCTGCTCTGGGGGGCAGTTTCGCTGCCGGTGATTATGGCCGTCCGGGCGTTTTCCATGCGCGGATTGGTGGCCTGTCTGCTCGGGTTAATCACGCCTTTTATTCTGATTCCGGTCTTCCAGGTAGCCTCCACACAGTCGCTTGAGCCGGTGATTCAGCTTTGGGAGAATTATCAGCGCCCGCTGTTTCAATTCCCTGTTCCACTGACTGATAGCTACATCTTCTCAGCCTCCCTCTGCGCCCTCTTAGCCTTGGTTACGTTCCTGACGGCCTATGGCTACCCTACACGGATGCGCTCGCAAAACATGGCCGTCTATGTGGTGACGGTGTGCGCCATCGCGATTCCGATTTTCACCCTTGATGGGGCAGAACTCTGGCTCCCGACCATCAACCTTTGTGCGGCTTACCACGCGGCCCACTTCATTGCGGCCAATAAGCGCGCCGGATGGGTGCTCGCGCTGATCATCTGGCTCGTAATTATCGGATTCATAGCCAAGGAGTTATGCGGATTCTGATAGAGTCACACATCCCCTTCATTCGCGGCATAGCCGAGCAGGCGGGTCATCAGGTGGAATACCTTGACCCTGAAGAGTTTACGCCCGAGCGGGTCAAGAATGCCGACGCGCTGATTGTGCGCACGCGCACCAAATGCAATGCCACGCTCTTAGAGGGGTCAAAAGTCCGCAAAATCGCCACGGCGACCATCGGCACCGACCACATAGACCTCGATTATTGCCGCAGCCGCGGGATTGAAGTTTTTAACGCCCCGGGATGCAATGCCCCGGGAGTAGCACAGTATGTATTATCCACCATTTCGCGCTTAAAGCCTGACTGCCAATGCGTTGGCATTGTCGGCGTGGGCCATGTCGGCTCTATCGTGGAGCGCTGGGCGCGCGCCATCGGGCTGAAAGTGATGCTCTGTGATCCGCCGCGCGCCGCAAAAGAAGGCCCCGAGGGGTTTGTCAGTTTGGAAGAGATCGCCCGCAGTTGCGACGTCATCACTTTCCACGTCCCGCTTGACGGGAGCACGCGCCACATGATTGACGCGGAATTTCTGCGCCATGCCGCCCCTGATGCGCTGATAATCAATGCCTCGCGCGGCGCCGTGGCCGACACTGAGGCTCTTATTCACGCTCCACAGACCTTGGCCATAGACTGCTGGGAAGGCGAACCGCAAATCAATCGCCAATTGCTAAGGAAGGCGGCAGTTGCGACGCCTCACATTGCCGGCTACTCCCTCGAAGGAAAACAGCGAGCCACGGCCATGGCCCTCCAAGCCCTGCTGCCCGAACTGAGCCTCGAAATGCCGCCGGTGGCCGAGGCCCCTACCCTCACGGCAATTGCGCAAAGCTATGATCCAATGAAAGATACGGAGGCCTTGAAGCGCAATCCGAGCAACTTCGAAGACCTCCGTAATCAATACGATTATCGGCCCGAGCCTATTTGAGCAGAGTGAGCGTGGCCGCAGGCATCGCCACGGGCCAACGGAAGGAGCCGAGGAGCTCTTTGCCGTCCTTACTCATTATCTTTGAGATGGTTTGGGCCTGCAGGTTGGTCAGCTCCATGGTGAAAGCATTGTTAAAGACGGAGTTGGAGGCGCCGCCGGCCAAGACAGTGCCGCCGACGTAAGAGCCGGTGCGGCCGAAGAGGATACCCATCTGAGAACCAAACGAATAGGTCACTCCGGAGTCAATATTCATGGCATAGCCGGCTTCAATGCCGATGGAGCCGACGCCGCGAGCGCTGACGTAATTTCCGCCGCCGGTAATCATCATGTTGCCGTCAGCTTTGATGCCCTTGGGAGTGGCTGAATCGTCGCCACCCTGCATGGCGTTACCGCTGAGGGCAATGTAGACAACGCCGCCTGCAAGTTCCACTGAGCCATTGGCTTTGATGCCTTTGGCGCCGTCGCCGGTGGCGGTGAGGTTGACCTGGCCGCCGGAGATTTTCACGGTGAGGTCGCTCTTGATGCAGGCCGCGGAACTGAGGCTGCCGTCAGTGGGGTCAAGAGCAGCATTTCCGGAGCAGTTGAGGCTCACTCGGCCGCCGCGAATCTGGATGTTAGAGTCTGATTTCAAGGCCTTTCCACGGGGCGAAGAGGTGTTGGCATACACATAGCCGCCGGCAATTTCGACGCCGCGGAAGGCATTAGCCTCGCTTGCGGAGCCTTTGACATGGATGGCATTACGCACGGCGTCGGTGACCACCAAAGTGGCGCCGGGATTGACATAAAGGAAGCCGTCGGTGGCAAATCCGTGAGCATAGTTGCCGGTTACTTCTAATGAGCCGTCGCCGCAAATCACGGTGTTACTCTCCGAGAAGAAACAGCCCTTGCGGTCCTCGCCGAGGGGGGCGGTTACGTAGTTGGTGCCGTCGGAGATGATGTTTTGACCTACAAGTTCCAAGAACACGCGCTTGCCGTTTTGGTCATTGATTGCGGGGCGGTCAGAGGAATGTAACATCAAGTTATTCAGCTGAATAAGGTGGCGCTTATTGCCGCTGACGCGCAGCGAGCCGTTGGCGGATTGGCCGCTGACCACGAGCTTGATATATTCCGTGTCGCCAAGGTCGATATCGACGTTGCCATTGGTGGTCTGAACGATTGCGGGGCAGCCGGTGGGCACCTTTACGACGGGGGCTTGGTCGCCGTTAAACGTCACGTCCACAAGGTATTTCCACACCGTGAGCTGCGGATTGAGGCCATCGTCCGCGGCCGGATATTGGGGAGCATCGTCGGCCACTTGCCCGTCGTAAGGGAGAATGGCATAACTATAAGAGGGAACGAACTCGGGGTTAAAATCGGGAGTAAAGCCCTCGCCGGGAATGTCAACCACATCGGGCGGCACGGGAGTGGGGTTCGGATCGGGCGATTTGCAACCAATCAGAGCCACAAAGGGGAGCAAATAAAGGAGCTTTTTCATAAAATTACAGTGAGAAATCGATTTTGAAATTGTCGGCATCAAGCAGGGCCGTCAGTTTGCGGCGGGAAGCCTCGAGGGCCTCGCGGTCAGTGGTCATGAAAATCGGCTCGTCGGCAGTGGATTGGGCCACGACATGGCCTTGGAAATCGTCGAGATAGCTTTGGCCGTCATATTTGCCGTAAGCATCCTCGCCGGAGCGGTTTGCGCAGACTATATATGCCTGATTTTCAATGGCTCGCGCGCGCAAAAGAGTGTCTAAGGCATAGCCGCGCACCTCGGGCCAGTTGGCCACGAAGATGAACACGTCGTAGGCCGGCGAGCCGTGGACCATGCGGTTGCGACACCACACGGGAAAGCGCAAGTCATAACACACGCCGAAGCCGACGCTCCAGCCGCGAAAGCGCACGGTGGGATACGGCTCGGAGCCGGCCTTCATGAGCTTGGCCTCGGGGCTGAGGCCGAAGAGATGACGCTTGTTGCAGTAAGTGGTCTCGCCGTTGGGCTCAATGAAGAAGGCACGGTTATAAAACACCGTATGATCCTCATTACAAGCCAAATAAGAGCCACACAGAGCTAAGCGGAAGCGCGAGGCGAAGGTGCGCAGGGCGGTCAAGGTCGGTCCATGGTCAGGCTCGGCCAACGCCTTAATCTGCTCGGGGTCAGAGATAAACCCCGTGGAGAAAAGCTCCGGGAGAGCCACGATGTCGGCCGACTGAGGCAATGATTCCAAGGCCTGACGCACGGCATCGAGATTTTCGGCGCGCGAGGCTTGGACAATGTTGAGAGGGAGAGCGCAAAGGGTTAGAGGATTATTCGCCATCCGGTTCGGTGTCAGTTGAAAATTTGTCGGGATATTTGCCCGTGTAGGGGCGGAAATATTCCTTGATACGTTTCATGTCGGCGGGGATGTCGCCCGAGGGGATGAAGGTCTCGCTCATGTTGATGGTTTTTGACGGGAAGTCAATGTAAGCCAAGGTGACAGGCACGTCGGCTTGGAGGGCAACATGGAGAAATCCGGTGTGCCATCGGGAGGTGCGTGAGCGGGTTCCTTCGGGGGTAATGGCAATGTTGAGCTTGGAGGAGGTGCGAAAGCGCTCAATGAGCTGAGCGGTCAGCGACACGCCCTTTTGGCCGCCCACGGGGACGCCGCCCATGCTCTTAAAGATGGGACCCAACGGCCAAAAGAACCAAAACTTCTTCATGAGGAAACCGGCCTTGCGTCCCACTGACGCATAGGCCAATTTCCCGAGAATGAAGTCCCAGTTGCTGGTGTGAGGGGCGACGCAGATGATCGATTTGGGATAATCGGGCACTGTGACCGTCACCTTCCATCCACCCAAGCGCAAAATCCAAGCACTCAGTCGCCTCATTCAGCTTTAGCATAGCCGGCAATGCGGTTCAGCTCGTGAACCAGCTCGCCAAGGCGGGAGTTAAATTGCTCATGCAGAGTCTTGTAGGCTTGGCGCACGTATTGGCTCTTGGCCTGCTTGTAGGCATGGACGGAGGGGAAGTCGCGTTCGGCCTTGTCAAAGCTGAAAGTGCAGTTTGACAGGGTCTGCTCCTGGAGCATGGCAACGTCAACGATGAGTTGAGCCACTTCGTCGTGCTTCTCTTCGGGGACTATCAGGTCGAGAACCATGCACTCGCCGACGAGGTCGGAGCAGATATATTTGATTTGTTTCTTAAGGTCACGCTTACTTTTCATGTCTTTTATCAGTAATTTTGGTTAAACTTATGCTTTAAAAACACAACAAATTTACAACATTTTTTCTTAGGGCTCAAACTTTTTTTGATGTTTTTTGACATTTCGGCCGTTTTTTTGTAACTTTGCGCATAATTATGAACGGATTATCAGCAGAAGAAACCGAACGCTATCGCGCCAACTTGGCGCTTTGCGAAATAGACCTTCCGGGCCAGCAGAAACTCAAGGCCTCGAAGGTGTTGGTCTGTGGGTGTGGCGCCTTGGGCTCACCCGTGGCACTTTACCTTGCCGCGGCGGGAGTAGGGACGCTCGGCTTGGTCGACGGCGACAAAGTGAACCTGAGCAACTTGCAGCGCCAAGTGATCCACTCCACCTCGACCCTCGGACAGCCGAAAACCCTCAGCGCGGCCAATCGAGTCAAGGACCTCAACCCGGCAGTCAACGTGGAGACTTACCCCGTAATGCTCACTGTTGAAAACATTTACAGCATTGCGAAGGATTACGACATCATGATTGACTGCACCGACAATTACCCCTCGCGACGCCTGATAAGCCGCGCGGCCGACGAGATGGGCAAGCCCCTGTGTTTTGCCGCCGTGAGCCGCTTTGAGGCTCAGGTGTTTACGCAGGTTCCCGGGTCGGTGACCTATGAGCAGATCTTCCCCACCCCGCCCACGGCCGAACAGATTTCATGCACCTCATGTGCCAACGCCGGAGTGCTCAATGCCTGCGCCGGACTGGCCGGGTCGCTCCAAGCCTCCGAGGCGATAAAGCTCATTACCGGCATCGGCGAGCCGCTGACTAACCGCATGCTCCTCATTGACCTCCTTACTTGTAAATTCACCACGATTCAACTATGAAAATTCTCCGCCACGCGGCAGTGGCCCTCGCTGCTTTCGCCGCCCTCTCCGCCGCCGCTTTCACGTTAGATTTGCCCGTTGAAACTATCAATGGGAAAGACTATTACGTCTATCGGGTAGTGCCGAAAGAGACGGTCTACTCCATCACAAGGAAATTAGGCATCACGCGCGACCAGCTGATTGAGGCCAACCCGGCCGTGGCCGACGGATTGCGCGCCGGCGAGACCCTCCTCTTCCCCGTGACCGAACCCAAAGGCGCGCTCCCGAAAATCGCCGACATAATCGAGCAATCCGAACAAGAATCCCCTGCCAAAGAGGCCCCCCAAGAACCCCAAAAGTCCTTGGAATCCCAAGATTCTCAATCTTCCCAAGAATCCCAATCCTCCCAAGAGCCCGCTCAGGCCCCAGAGGAGCCCGCGCAAGCCCCTCAGGAGTCCACTCAAGTAGCCGCGCAGGAGCCGGCCGACACTGTCTCCATAGCAATCATCCTCCCCTTCATGCTTGAAAATCAAAGCATTACCAAGTCGGCAGAAAATTTCACCAACTTCTACAAGGGCTTCCTCCTTGCTGCCAATCAGTTGACGGCTCAGAGCCAGACTCCCGTCAGCATTGCGGCTTACGACACCGAAGCCTCGGCCGAGAAGATTGCCGAACTCATAGCCGCTCCGGCGGTGCGCAACGCCTCTTATATTATAGCGCCCGACGATGCCGTGGCTATCAACTCGATAGTCGCCGTGACGGACTCCACCGATGCCATGGTCCTCAATCTCTTTGCAGTCAAAAACGACGGCTATCTGACCCACGAATCGCTCATGCAGGGTAACATTTCCCACGATTCAATGTATGCCACGGCCATTGACGGCCTTTGCCGCGCCGCCGCGGGCAAGAAGGTTATCATGCTGAATGCCACTGACATACCGGCCGAAAAAGCGAAGTTCACCACCGAACTGACCGCCAAACTCGTCACCTCAGGTATCCCCTACGAAAAAATCGACTATACCGGCAAACTCACCGAGCAAGACTTGGCGCAACTCCCCGCCGGCAAGGATTATCTGTTTATTCCGACTTCCCACAGCCGCGAGGCGCTGATGCGCATCCTCCCCGCGCTGGAGGATTTCAAGGCCATGAATTCCTCGGCCGCGCTTTTTGGCTACCCGGAATGGATTGTGCTGCAAGGAGATATCAAAGACCGTCTCCACAAGCTGAACACCACCATTTATTCGCGATTTGCCGCCGACCCCGCCTCGGATAAATATAAGGCCGTGGCTGCAGCCTATGAGGAGACTTACGGCACGCCCTTGGAGCGCTCCATTCCGAATCAGGCGCTGTTAGGCTTCGATGCCGCCTCATGGATTCTCCGCGCGGCCGAAGCGGGCGCCGAGGAGCCTTACACCGGAGTGCAGAACTCATTTAAATTCAAGGAGATAGACGGCGGTGGCTTTGAAAACACGTCGCTCTATTTCATCACCTTTGCCCCCGAGGGCGCAATTGAAGTAACCCTGCTGTAAATGAGACTGCGCCTGACCCTATTGACGCTGTTGGTCAGCTTCACCATGGCCGCCCAGCGATATTATCAGCCGGACTTTGCCCTCGGTGCCAAAGCGGGGGCCACGGTCTCGGAAATGGCCTGGTCGCCCACTGTGCGCCAGCAGTTTACGCCCGGATTCACCGCCGGACTCTGCATGCGCTACACCGAGGAAAACCACTTCGGACTCATCGCCGAACTGAATTTCACCCAGCGCGGATGGGCCGAAAAATTCAATAAGGACACCGGCCTGAGCTATTCCCGCCATTTCTCCTACATTCAGCTCCCCATCATGACGCAAATCTTTTTCGGCAACGAAAAATGGCGCTATTTCATCAACTTAGGCCCTGAAATAGGCCTGATGGTGGGCGACAAAATCTCCGCCAATTTCGATTACAAGGACTTGACTCTGGTCCCCCAATTCCCGGCAAATCATCGCGCCGACCAGCTGAACATGGGCGTGGCGCGCAAGTTTGACTATGGCATCGCCGGGGGAATGGGTGTGGAGATGCGCCGGAATAAAAAGCACTCCTTCCTGATTGAAGGGCGCTTTTATTATGGCTTGGCCAACGTGTTTCCGTCGTCGCGGCGCGACATTTTCGGTGCCTCGCGCGGAATGTCGATTGAATGTACCGTGGGCTATATGTTCCGAATAATTTAAAAATCAAATCATAAAAAAACTGATGAAAAAGTCACTGATTCTGCCGGTTATCGGCGCCGTGCTCCTTGGAGGCGCCGCCTTGGCCGTCGCGTTAGACAAATTACCCTCAATGAAACGACAAAATCCGATTCTGACCGAGTATCAGACCCCGTTTGAAATCCCGCCCTTTGAGCAGATCAAGGCCGAGGATTATATGCCCGCGCTGCGCCAGGCCATCGACGCCCAACGCGCCGAAATCGAGGCAATTATCGCCAATCCCGAAGAGCCTACGTTTGACAACACCATCTTAGCCATCGACCAGTCAGGCAAGTTGGCCGAAAAGGTGGTGATGCTCTTCTCCGCCTTAGATGAGGCCAATTCAACCGACGAGATTGCTGCCGTGGCCGAGGAGTTTTACCCCGTGTATCAGCAATGGGGCGACGAAATGGCCATGAATCCTCAGCTCTTCGCGCGCATCAAGAGCGTTTATGACCGCCGCGCCGACCTCGGCCTGACCGGCCCGCAGATGCGCTTGGTGGAGGAACAGTATCGCGACGCCGTACGCAACGGTGCGCTCCTCTCCCCCACCGCTCAGGACTCGCTCAAGGCCATCAACGCTGACCTGACCGACCTCTTTTTCCGCTTCAACAAGAACCTGCTGAACGCAACTAACGCCTTCGCTATCACCATTACCGACTCGACCCGCTTGGCCGGACTGCCCGACGGAGTCATCGCCGCCGCTGCCGCCACGGCCGCCGAGCGCAACCTTCCCGAAGGCACCTGGGTGTTTACCCTCCATGCCCCGAGCCGCCTGCCGGTGCTCCAATATGCCGCCGACCGCGACCTGCGCCGTCAGATGTATGAAGGCTACACGTCGCTGGCCTCTTCAGGCGAATATGACAATTCCGACATCATCAACCGCATTGTCCGCGCCCGCACGGCCAAGGCCCAACTGCTTGGTTATCCGGACTTTGCCGCCTATGCCACGGCCAACGTGATGGCAAAGACCCCGCAGGCCGCCGAAGAATTGCTCAACCGCGTCTGGACCGCCGCCCGCGCCAAGGTCCACGAGGAAGTGGCTGAAATGCAGAAACTTACCCCCGAAAAAATCGAGCCCTGGGATTATGCCTACTATGCCGAAAAGGTGCGCCAGCAGAAATATGCCCTCGACGAGGCCGAGCTGAGCCAATATTTCGCCGTGGACTCCGTGCTCAACGGCGTCTTCAAGATGGCCGAGACGCTCTATGGCGTCAGCTTCAAGCCGGTGGCCGATGCCCCGAAGTATCACCCCGAAGTGAATGTCTATGAGATGGTTGACTCCAAGACGGGCGAACACGTGGCCACGTTCATGACCGACTATTTCCCCCGCTCCACCAAGCGCCAGGGCGCATGGATGAGCGAGTTCAAGGGCTCATATATTGACGCCGACGGCAAGCGCGTTGCTCCTATTATATATAATGTGGGCAACTTCTCCCGCCCCAACGGCGACGTGCCCGCGCTGCTGAGCCTCGACGAAGTGGAAACCCTCTTCCATGAGTTTGGCCACGGTCTGCACGGCATGCTGACCAAGGCGCAGTATCGCTCACAGGCCGGCACCAACGTGGACCGCGACTTCGTGGAGCTCCCCAGCCAGATCCACGAGCACTGGGCCACTCACCCGCAGATGCTCAAGCGCTATGCCCGCCACTGGAAAACCGGCGAAGTGATTCCCGACGAACTTATCGCCAAGCTTGAGGCCGCCCATACTCATAACCAGGGCTTTGCCGTGGGCGAGCGCACCACCGCCGCCCTCCTTGACCTTGCTTGGGGACATCTGACCCTCGGAGCCAATGACTCGGTTAACGTCCTTGACTTTGAACGCAAAGTGGCTCAGGACCTGCAAATGCCCGAAGAGCTGATGTTCCGCTATCGTTCACCCTACTTCAAACATATTTTCGGCTCTGACCAATATGCC
>CAZLMV010000020.1:0-18948 GCA_964560625.1 uncultured Bacteroides sp.
TCCTCTTCACCACCGTGGCCGCCAATGCCATCGCCATCGTGGGCTCCAACCCCGTCAGCGGCATGACCCTGATGACCCTGATCATTGCTTCCGCAATCTTCGTGGGCATCGGTCTCAAAGGCACCAACGGCATCGTCGCCGCAATGATTATCGGCGGCGTGGTCTGCACGGCCCTCTCCATGGCCGGCGGCTTCGTAACCGACCTGAAAATCGGCTACTGGGTAGGCTCCACTCCCCGCAAGCAGGAAACTTGGAAATTCCTCGGCACCTTGGTCAGCGCTGCCACCGTGGGCGGCGTGATCCTCCTGCTCAACAATGTCTATGGCTTCTACGTCACTGCTGAACACCCCGACCCGCTCGTAGCTCCGCAGGCCAACGCCATGGCCAAGGTTATCGAGCCGCTGATGATGGGTGGCGACACCCCCTGGATCTACTATTTCTGCGGCGCCGTGCTCGCCCTGCTCCTCAACTGGCTCGGCGTTCCCGCATTGGCTTTCTGCCTTGGCATGTTCATCCCCCTGAGCCTCAACACCCCGATGCTCGTGGGCGGTGCCGTGGCCTGGTTCGTGGAACATAGCTCCAAGGACAAAGCCGTCAGCGACGCCCGTCGCGACCGCGGCACTCTGATTTCCTCCGGTCTGATTGCCGGCGGCGCCCTCTTCGGCGTGTTTGCCGCACTGACCAAGTTCTGCGGTTATGAATACACGAATCCGCTCAACGAAGGCACCACTCAGATCCTCGGTTTGGTGGCCTACGCCGCTCTGATTTGCTACGTTTGGTGGGCCAGCTGCCGCGATGACAAAAAACTATCATAATCTTCATAAGCAGATTCTTGCGCTCGCCATCCCGGCGATTATTGCAAACATAACTACTCCGCTGCTCAGTTTAGTCGACATAGCCATTGTCGGCAGGCTGGGCAGCCCTGCTTATGTGGGTGCTGTGGCCGTGGGTGGCACCCTCTTTTCCATGCTTTACTGGCTCTTCTCCTTCCTCCGGTTCGGCACCTCCGGCCTCACCGCCCAAGCCCACGGCGAGGGCAACGACGAGAAACTGCGGCTCACCCTTCTGCGCTCGCTCATGATTGCCCTTGGCGCCTCTCTCCTGCTAATTCTGCTCCACCGCCCCTTAGGCTCCTTGGCCCTCGATTTCATGGACCCGCAGGCCGACACCCGCAGCCTTGCCGAGGTCTATTTCAACCTTCTGATCTACGGCGCGCCGGCCGTCCTGACTCAGTATGCCCTAACCGGATGGTTCGTCGGACGCCAGGACACGCGTACACCCATGTGGCTCTCGCTGATCATCAACGTGACAAACATCGGCGCGTCCCTCCTCTTGGTCTTCGTCTTCAAAATGAAGATTGAGGGCGTCGCCTTAGGAACTCTCATCGCTCAATGGGTCGGCGCCATTGTCGGCCTGATTCTTGCCCGCCCGAAGTTGCATAATCTTCGCTCGGTGCTCAATCTTCCGGAGCTGAAACGCTTCTTTTCGGTCAATTTCGACATCTTTCTTCGCACCCTCTGCCTCATTGCCGTCAGCGTTTGGTTCACCCGCAGCGGCGCCGCGCAGGGCACCGAGATTCTCGCCGTCAACTCCATGCTCCTCCAGCTCTTCATCCTGTTCAGCTACTTCATGGACGGATTTGCCTTTGCCGCAGAGGCTCTGTGCGGCAAATTCCTCGGCGCCGGCGAGCATTCCGAGCTCCGTCGGGCCGTCCGTGCCCTGCTCCGCTGGGGACTCGCCATGGCCCTGATTTTCACCTGCGTCTATGCCTTCGGCGGCGAGGCTTTCCTTCGTTTACTCACTGACGACGGCTCTATCATTGCCGCCTCCGAGCCTTATCGCCTCTGGGCCGCCGCCATCCCCTTAGCCGGATTCATGGCCTTCACCGGCGACGGCATAGTAATAGGGCTGACCCGCACCCGAGTGATGCTCAGCTCCATGGCCTTAGCCACTGGCGCCTACTTCATCCTCTGGTTTTGGCTCAGCCCCTCGATGGGCAATCATGCCCTCTGGATCGCCTTCCTTACTTATCTTTTACTGAGGGGAGTGCTAATCCTTTCGTTTTTGAAACTCGGTGATAGAAAATAGCCGCAAGAATCATGTAGACAATTGTCTGAATCCAGAGGCCCATAAATTCCGGCTCCACCTGGTTGAGCGTCGCCCCCATGGAATGAAGTCTCACATAGCCATTAAGAGCAAACGTCGACGGGAAAATATAGCTGATAATCTTCCAAAATTCCGGCACGGCAGCTCCCGGCCACGAAATGCCGGAAATGAACAGCAGCGGCAGCGACATAAACACGTAGAGCATAATGCAGTCCTCCCTGCGGAATATGAACGACGAGAAGGTTATGGCCATGAAAATGCACGCCAAGATGTAAGGAATCATGAACAGTACAAAGTCAGAAACATGGCCCAACATCGGCAGGCAGAACAGGTCCGTGACGAAGTAGTACATATAGAGCGCCTCTAACATATAGAGCGGGAAATAAATCAGCACCTTACCCAAGAGCACGGCCAAAGTATTGTCAAACTCCGGGCGCATCGGCAGTGCGCGTCCATTATAGCGCTCGCGGGTCTCGCCGCCGGTCATCCCGATGGAAAGCATCAGCGTCTGCTGGATTATCAGCATCAACACCGCCGGCAGCAGAAACGCCGCAAATCCGCTGCGCGAGTTAAAGAGCGTCACTTCGGAGTATTCCACCGGCTGAGTGGCGATTTCCAATTGGCGGTCAGTGCCGCCGACATAAAATTTGCCTGATTTCAGCTGCTTGTTCATCTCTAAGGAGACGTTAGTCGCCGAGAGCATCAGCGCCTTATAATAAAGCATACCGGCCATGTCGGCATAGATTCCGATGGTGGCCTGCTCCCCGCGGTCAAGGAGCTGGTCAAAGTCGCCGGGAATATAAACCGTGCCATAGGAAAGACCTTGCTGATTGAGCATTTCAGCCTCTTCAAGGGTGGCGGCGCGCACGGCCACGTTGACGTCAGCCGTCGCATCAAGCATCCTGACAAACTGGCGGCTCAGGGGCGAGTTAGCCTCATCGACCACCGCCACCGGAACCTCATGAATCGTCTCATTATTATATATGAACGCATAAAGAAGCGGATAAGCAAGCGGAACTATCAGGGCGAACAAAATCACGCCCGAGTCGCGCAAAATGTTGCGCAACTCAAAGTTCCAGACCTTAAAAATATCTTGAAGAAAGTTCATGGCTTATAAACGGCATGGCGGAATGCATGGCCCATCATCGGCATCGACAGTATAGGCAGCAAAAGGAAGCACAATAGCGCCACAATCGACGTCCAAACGCTCACGATTGGCCAGCCATGCAAGGCAATGTTAACATAAATCAAATAATAATGGCGCAGGGGGAAGAGCCACGACGCAGCCTGCAGAATCGGGTCCATGGCCATCACCGGAAAGGAACAGCCCGAGAGCGAAATGCTTACGATGCCCCAGAGCGAACAGACGCTCATGGCCATGCGCATGGAGCCCTGAAGGAGCCCGAAAACGAACGTGGCAAACGCCTGAGCAGCCAAAATGGTCAGCACGCCGACGGCCCAGATCTCCCAGAGCGGACAATGGAGCGGGAAGCCTAAATAGCGGTAGAACACCACGTCATAGAGCAAAATCATCAGCGAGAACACCGCCGTCTGCGGCAGCAGTTTGGCCATCACAGCAAGCGCCGTGTTGTTTCCGGCCATGGCATAGAGCTTCTTCTGCTTGCCATATTTCCATTCCAATCCAAGGGTATAGGAAGTGAAGAGCAACACGAAAATCAGCAGCGCGCCCGGCACGACAATGTTGCTGAGATACACCGAATAGTCTAACACGCTGTTGCCCAACGGGTGAGCCTCAACCACTATCGGACGAATTGCGGCCATGGCTTGCTCATCGGTCATTCCTTTTGCCAAGAAAGTCTCGCGCGAAATGCCCAATCCGGCAAGCTCGCAAGCCGTGCGGAGGTCGCGCATCAGCAGAGACCCCGCCACGAGATACGACTGATTTGTGTAGAAAGCAATCTCCGGCTGCCGTTGACCCAAGGCTTGCTCCGTGGTGCCCGGCGGAACGTGCATAAAGGCGTAAATCTCGCCGCGCTGCATAGCGTCCCGCGCCTCGGAAACCGACGGATAGCTCTGCTTGATTTCGGTCTGCTCCATGGCGTCGAGAGTGCGGATAATGGTGCGCGTAACCTGCGTGTTGTCCTCGTCGACTAACCCTATGGGCAGGTCCTTGGGCAACCCCTCACTCATCAGCGACGTGAAGAACACCAATAGGCCTATGGGCGCCACAAAAAGCAGCGTCAACATCATCGGGCGCTTGGAAAAGAGCTTGAGCTCGCGCCGCCAGATATTCAGGACCTTCTTAATCATTCCTTGATGATTGCTGACATGCCCGCGCGGGCACCTTCAAGGGCACCTTCAGAGTCGGGGCGGGCCACTACTTCAAACATCTTCAGGTCATACTGGTCAAGCGCCTTCGTGGCTTTCCATACGGCATAGCTGCCGATTTCCTTCAGGCGCGTCACTTTGGCGGGAACGTCCTTGCCCAAGGCCGGAACATAGACCGTAACGTCCTTGCCGACAGCCAATTCAGGCAACTTGTCTTCGCGCACACTGAAAATGAACCATGCGTCTTGCAGCTGGGCCACGTTCATCAGCGGAGCACCGGTGCCTACCAATTCGCCGATGGAGGGATAAATCTCCGTCACCACCCCGGCGGCCGAGGCAGTCAGCACCCCTTCCGAGATGTAAGAATTAACCTCGCTGATGGCGGCATCGGCGCGGGCCACCTGAGCCCGTGCGGCTGATTTATCCTCAGAGCGAGCACCCTTCTTGGCCATTTCATATTGCGACTTGGCGGCGCGTTCACTCGCTTCCATCGCCTTAAGATTGGCCAAGGCTTCATCTCTTTTCTGAGCAGCCATTACACCTTCCTCATAGAGGCGATTGACGCGGTCATAGGTCTTCTGAGCCACTTCCACGCCGGCCTGAGCCTTTTGCCAGAGCTCATATGCGCCCTGAATCTGCTCGGCCTGCGCACCATTGTTAGCCTTGCTGCTGAGGGCTTCGGCAGCCTCGCGGGCAGCTTCGGCCTGAGCGAGCTTTGCTTCGATGTCGGGGGTGTCGAGAATCACTAACGTGTCACCGGGAGCTACGGTGTCGCCCTCGCTAACGCAGATTTTCAACACTCGCCCCGGCACTTTGGAGCTGACGCGATAATCCGACGTCTCAATCTGACCCTGAATAACGTCCACGCGTCGATTCATATGCATGCCGGCCAAAACGGTTGCTACAATGGCTATCACAATGATGCCGGCGGTAATCAATATCAATAAATTCTTTTTCTTCATATTCAAAAACTATTATAGTTGTCCAAGTGCTTTTTTCAGATGTAATTGGGCGAGTTTTAAATCAATTTGCGAGGAGATAAGTTGCGAATGAGCGGCGAGCCATGCCGTCTGCGCCTCGTTGACGTTAATCACGGGAATCACACCCTCCTGCAGCCCGAGTTTGGCGAAGCGGAGATTCTCATCAGCGGCCTCCACGGCGCTCTTGCTCGCGTCGAGGCTCTGTTGCGCCTCCATCACCTTCTGCCGGCTCTGCGAAATCTGGAGGTTGATTTTCTCGCGCGTCTCCTCGAGTTTCAGCTCGTCGACCACGCTCTGTGCCCGCGCGGCCTTAACCTTATAAAGGCGGTCACCCCAGGTTATGATGGGAATTTTCACCACTACGCCTACGTTCCAAAGGCCCGTGAATTTCTTCTCAAAACCATTGAAAAGCGAGGGATAAATCCACGAATAGCCGCCCATCAGCGCCACGGTGGGCAGCGTCTCCGAGCGGGCAATGTTGATTTTCTGCTTACCGATGGCGGCAAGATTCTCCAAGGCGGCGAGTTCCGGGCGATTAACCTCGGCCGAGAAGTCAATCTCTTCCTCCGTAGGTTCGTCAATGAGCTCAATCTCGGTGTTCTCATCCAAGCCGCAAAGCTGACAGAGCAACATTTTCAGAAGCGCCACGCCGTTAGTGGCCTGAATGACAGTCACATTCGCCTGATTGACCTTAACTTTGACGCTCAGTCCGTCAGCCTTGGTAGCCACGCCCTCGCGAATCATCGCGTCTACATCCTTCTCCAAGTCCGTAACGACCTGCAAATAAGCCTTCGCCAGCTCTAATTTCGATTCTAAGGAGACGATCTGCCAGTAGGTCTCATCAACCTCAACCATCAAATCTTGCTCCGCAAGGTCCATTTTATGGCCCGCAGCCTCCTCGGCCAATGCCGCAATCTTATTATAGGCGCGAATCTTGCCGCCCATATAGACGGGCTGAGTCAGCGTCACGGCAATCAGCGCCGAATTGCGCGTGTCGGAATCAAAAGCATCGATAACTTTCTGACCCACAGCATTCAGCGGCTCTTGCAGCAGCCCTCCCAAAGGAATAGGCAGCTGATTAGCCACTCCGGCGGCAATGTCGCCCATATGGCCCAAGGTTGATTTCTGATCTTCATTAAGCAGCGAAACGGGCTTCGAAGTGAAAGCATACCCGCCCTCGGCTGAAATCTTCGGCAGATAGTTCGTAAACGCCGACTTGCGGGTCCAGTGGGCCGCCTGACGTTCGGCGTCGGCCATGCGCAACTCCTTATTATTATCGCGCGCAAGCTGTCGACATTGCTCCAAGGTCAACGTCTCCGCCCCAAGGGGCAAAGATGCCATGGAGGCAAGCATAAGTGATAACAGTGGTTTATTCATTATAATTAAAATACTTCATTTTGGTAGTGCAAATTTCCGAATTTTTCCCCTTTTATGCAACTCTTTTATGTCTATAAAATTGGCATTATAGGCCTCAAAATTGCATTTCTGAGTCAAAATGCGTATCTTTGCACTTATGAAAGGAACTGTAATCAGTAACACCGGCAGCCGCTATCGCGTGCTCATCGATGGCGACGAGGGCCAAGTCCTCACCGCCGCCGCCAAGGGTAACCTCCGCATCAAGGGAATCCGCACCACGAACCCCGTGGCCGTGGGCGACCGCGTGGAAGTCACCCCCAACCCCAATTCCGAGATCGCTTACATCACGGCCATTGAGCCGCGTCGCAACTATATTATAAGGCGTGCATCCAACCTGAGCAAGGAGAGCCACATCCTTGCCGCCAACATTGACCAGGCCCTGCTTATCTGCTCCCTGATCAAGCCCCAGACGGCCACCACCTTCATCGACCGCTTCCTCGCCACGGCCGAGGCATACTCTGTCCCCGCCATCATCGTCATCAACAAAATTGACCTCCTTTCCGATCCTGATGACCGCGAACTCCTCGACGCCGTCACCTTCCTCTACCAATCCATCGGCTACCCGGTCATCCACACCTCCACCAAAACCGGCCAAGGAATTGACGCCCTGCGCAATGCCGTCGAGGGCAAAACGACCCTGCTGAGCGGCAATTCGGGCGTGGGCAAATCTTCAATCATCAATGCCCTGATTCCTGACGCCATGGTCGCCACGGCCGAGGTCAGCGAGGTTCACGAAACCGGCATGCACACCACCACGTTCTCCCGAATGTATGACCTCCCCGGCGGCGGTCGACTCATCGACACCCCCGGAGTGCGCGGATTCGGAACCCTCGATTTCGAGAAATACGAGGTGAGCCATTTCTTCCCCGAGATCTTCAAATTCGGTCAGGAATGTAAATTCAGCAACTGCCTCCACACCGAGGGCGAACCCGGTTGCGCAGTGCGTCAAGCCGTGGAAAATAACCTCATTTCTCAGAGCCGTTATGCCTCATATTTGTCAATTTTAGACAACGATATTGCCGGAAATGGGTCAAAATATCGCTAAAACTGAAAAAAATTGATAAAATTTTAAAAAAAATTGGGTCAATGTGGTGATTATGTGAGAATAAATTCCGATATTTGCACCCGTAAAACTGACACTTCTCCCCCCGAGAGGCTAAGAAATACAGAAAACCCAACATATTTATACATCATATAAAACAGCAATTCAAAAAAATGACAAAAGCAGAAATCGTTAGCGAAATCGCTAAGTCAACCGGTATTGACCGCGCAAATGTTCTTGCCACCGTTGAAAAGTTCATGGACGTAGTGAAGGACTCCATGATCAACGGCGAAAACGTATATCTCCGTGGCTTTGGCAGCTTCATCATCAAGACTCGCAGCGCTAAGACCGCTCGCAACATCTCCGCCAACACCACCATCATGATCCCCGAGCACAAGATTCCCGCGTTCAAGCCCGCGAAGTCTTTCGCCGAGGAAGTACGCAAGTAATTCCGGCCCCCATTTCTCTCCTCGCCCCCTACTCTTTTACCGAGAAATTTAAATCATTATTAACTAATAACCGATATTCATCATGCCCAGCGGAAAAAAACGCAAAGGCCACAAGATGGCTACCCACAAGCGCAAAAAGCGCCTGCGCAAGAATCGTCATAAGAAAAAGTAAGCCTCTGAGCTGAATTTTTCAAGACGGTTTCTATCAAATCGATAAACGAACTTTTGGGTTTCGGGGGGAACGCTCATTCGGCTGTCTCCTTTTTGCCCAAAAGTTTGTTTTATACATCATATTCATTTCCAAATATTTCCCCATTTATTAACCACCCTAACAAATGAAAAGCGAACTGATAGTTGACGTTGGCCCCAACGAAGCAAGCATTGCTTTGATGGAGGATTCACGCTTGGTGTCGCTCCAAAAGGAGTCGCGCTCGGTCAACTATGCTGTGGGCGACATTTACCTGGCTAAGGTCAAAAAACTTATGCCGGGACTTAATGCCGCGTTTGTCAATGTGGGTTATGAGAAAGATGCCTTTCTTCATTATTTGGATTTGGGTCCTAACTTTGCAACTTACATGAACCTGGTTGAGCAGACGCTCGACCCGAAAAAGAAACTCCCTCAGATCGACAAAATTAAGATTGAGCCCGAAATTGACAAACACGGCTCAGTCTCCGAGCGCCTCAAGCAGGGCCAGCAGCTCCTGGTCCAGATTGTCAAAGAGCCCATCTCTTCCAAAGGGCCGCGACTGACCACCGAGATCACCTTCACCGGCCGAAACATGGTTCTGATTCCCTTTGCCAACAAAATCAACGTGTCGCAAAAAATCAGCTCCGCCGCCGAAAAGCAACGCCTCCGCAGCATCGTCGAGGCCATTAAGCCGGAAAATTTCGGCGTAATCATCCGCACCTCGGCCGAAGGAAAGAAAGTAAAAGAGCTCAACGACGAGATGCGCGAACTCGTGCGCCGATGGGAAGCTACCCTCCGCAAAACGCGCAAAAGCTCCGCCCCCGAGCTGGTCTATGAAGAGGCCGGCCGCTCAGTCGGTGTGCTTCGCGACGTGTTCAATCCCGAAACTTTCGAGGCCATTCGCGTCAACGACGAAGAAACTCACCGCCAGCTCCTCAATTACGTCAATCTGATTTCCCCCGACAAGGCCAACATCGTAGAGCTCTACGACAAGCCGGAGCCTATTTTTGACCATTACGGTATCACGAAACAAATCAAGAGTTCGTTTGGCAAAACCGTCAGCTTCCGCTCCGGTGCCTACATCATCATCGAACACACCGAGGCCCTCCACGTCATCGACGTCAACTCCGGCAATCGCGCCAAAGCCACTGCCGACCAGGAAACAAACGCCTTGGAAGTGAACCTCCGCGCCGCCGACGAAATTGCCCGCCAGCTCCGCCTGCGCGACATGGGCGGCATCATCGTCGTTGACTTCATCGACATGGCCAAGTCTGAACACCGCCAAAAACTCTTTGACCATATGCGCGAGCTCATGGCCTCTGACCGCGCCCGCCATAACATCCTGCCCCTGAGTAAGTTCGGCCTGATGCAAATCACGCGCCAGCGCGTGCGCCCCGACTTGGAAATCGAAACCTCCGAAAAGTGCCCGTCATGCCACGGCAAAGGCGAAATCCAACCCTCCATCCTCTTTACCGACACCCTGCGCGAAAAACTCGACTATTGCATCAACGACCTCGGAAAGCAGAACTTCACGATGTACGTCCACCCCTACGTCGATGCCTACATCAAAAAAGGACTCTTCTCATCAATCTATCGCACATGGCGCTCCGAACTCGGTAAAAAGTTCAAGATTGTGGCTGACCAGAGCCTCGCCTATCTCCAATACAAGGTAATCGGTCCCGACAAGCAAGAAATTGACCTCCGCGAGGAAAAAGATATCAGCTCGTCGGCCTCAAAGACCAAACGCAAAGCTAAGACTCGTTCCAAGGAAGCAGAAGCATCTGCCCCCGCCGACAAGTAACAATAGTTTACCCCCCTTACATATTCTCCCAAACCATGAAAATTTCTCCATTTCTTCTCGCTGCCGTCATCGGCTTCTCTGCCTCTGCCCAGGGGCTGATTACCGACCTCCCGGCAATCTATCTGACCACTAACTCCGGCGAGGAAATCACCTCAACGGAGGTCTACACCCCCTCGTTGGTCTCCGTAGTTGAGGCCGACGGCACCCAAACCGATTATGTCGACACCAAGGTCCGCGGCCGCGGTAACACCCTCTTCACCCTCGAAAAGAAGCCTTACAAGCTCAAATTGACCAAGAAAGCTGCCTTTGCCGGCGCTGACTATGCCAAGGGTAAGAAGTGGAACCTTATGGCCGACCATGGCGACAAAACCTTGCTGCGCAATGCCGTAGCCTCCTTCATCGCCAAGGAAGCCGGCCAGCCTTTCGCCCCGACGGCCAAATTCGTTGACCTCACAGTCAATGGCAAATACGTCGGCACCTACCGCCTTACCGACCAAATTGACATCCGCAAAAAGCGCGTCAACATCACCGAGCAGCCCGAAGTGGTCACCCCCCTGACCAACATCACCGGCGGCTACCTCCTCGAAATTGACGACGCCGCTGATGACTTGGAAGGCTCCGTGGTAAGCACCACCAAGGGCATGAAGGTCACCATCAAGTCGCCCGACGAAGACGTAATAACCTCTGAACAAATCGCTTACATCTCAGCTCATCTCGACAAGTTTGAGTCTGCCTTGTTTGCCGACAATTGGCTCGACGCCAACGATGGTTACCGCAAGTATCTCGACGTCAACTCCCTGATTCAGTGGTACATCACCGCCGAGCTCACCGCCGAACCCAACTCGTTCCGTTCCGTCTATTTCTATAAGGAGAAGGACGACGACAAGCTCTACTTCGGCCCCGTGTGGGACTTCGACTTTGCCTTTGATAACTCCGCCCGCTGGGGTTCGCGCCCCAAAGCCCTCGTGGCTCAGGAAGGACGTGGCCCCGAATGGTGTTACGCCTGGATTGACCGCCTGCGCCAGGATCCGCAGTTCCATCAGCAAGTCAATGAAACGTGGAAAAACCTCGTGGCCAACGGCCTGATTGACAAGACTATCAACTACATTGACGCCACCGCCAAGCAGATTGAAAAGTCGCAGCTCAAAAACTTCGAGCTCTACTCCATCTCCGAAAAGGCCCACGATGAACAGCACCTTTTCTCAACCTATGCCGAAGGCGTTGACTTCCTCAAAGAGAACCTCAAGGCGCGCGCTGCCTTCCTGACCGATGCGTTTGCCACTCTCGCCGCCGGCGGAACTGTCCCCGTGACCGGCGCGGAAGATGACCCCAGCGCCATCAACGAAGTCAAGACCCCGGACTATCACGTGACGGTTTCAAACCGCACCCTCCGCTTCCTCTGCAACTCCAACCTTGAGGGCACATGGACCGTCTATTCCACCACCGGCGCCAAAGTTCTCACCGGCAAAATCAAACCTACGGTAAGCCTTACCTCCCTCCCCGCCGGCAACTACATTGTCTGCTGGACCATCGGCAACTCCGTAAAGAGCGCCAAATTCACCCTCTAAATCTGACTCAAAAACTAAACGCCCCGCTGCCGAAAACAGCGGGGCGTTTATTCTTTTTTTTTAGAGTCGCGAGGATGTTCGCCGGCGCGCATTATCGCGCACATAGATAATCTCAATCAAATCTCCCGGGCGAAGCAGGGCCATCTGCTCCTGCAGCTGCGCATAGGTATTGATCGGCACGGAGTTGAGCTCGATAATCACGTCGCCGCGAGTCAGCCCGGCAGCTTCGGCGGCCGATTGAGGCTGCACCTCCATAATCAGGATGCCGCCATTGATGCCTTCGAGGTCCAACTGGCCTATCAGCTTAGCGTCAAGCTCCCGAATCGAAATGCCAAGCACCGCGCGCTGAACCTTGCCGTAATCCTTCAGGTCGGCAACCACCTTGGTCACGATTGACGAAGGAATGGCAAAGGAATAGCCCGAGTAACTGCCTGTCTGCGAATAAATTGCCGTGTTGATACCCACGAGCTCACCCGAGGTGTTGACCAACGCCCCACCCGAGTTGCCGGGATTCACGGCCGCATCCGTCTGAATGAAGCTGTCGAGGGTCATGGTCCGTACCCCCGTGGCCGACGAGATGGAGCGCCCCTTGGCCGAGACGATGCCCGCAGTGACCGTCGACGTGAATCCGAAGGGATTACCCACGGCCAAAACCCATTCGCCCACTTTCAGATTGTCGCTGTTGCCAATGGGAATCACCGGCAGATCCTGCGCGTCAATCTTCAGCAGAGCCAAGTCCGTCATCGGGTCTCGGCCTATCACTTCCGCGTCGAAAGTGCGGTTATCATTGAGCGTCACCTCCAAGCGCCGCGCCTTTTCAATGACGTGATTGTTAGTCACCAAATATCCATCCTCTGAAAGGATTACTCCCGAGCCTAAGCCGAGCTGCTGCTCGTGGGGGACCGTGCGCTGCGGTTGCCGACCGAAAAAATACTCGAGCAGAGGGTCCGCCGAGGCATATTCATAGGTCGTGGCATAGCTCTTGATGGAGACCACGCCGTTAACACTGCTTTCGGCCGCCTCGGTAAAGTCCAGAGGCGCCGAAGAATTGGCGTTGCAGGCGGTCATGCCCACAAGCGTGGTTAGTAAAATGCTCTTCTTGATGTTCATAATGATTAGTTCCTTATCTGTTTTTGAGGTTTGACATTGCAAATTTAATGCCAAAATCCGAATCCGCCCATCAGTTTTTCCTTAATAATCCCAAATTTAAAATAAAATTATTGAATTTTGACATTATTTCAGGGCTGCAAACGGCGCAAACTGGGCCGCGCGAGCCATCGGAGGCTGCGGCTGACGGCCTCGCGGGCGCACGGGTGCACGATTAATTATGTCGGCATATTTGTTCATGCTTTGTGTCCTCCTATCTGAGAATTACGCTGGCGCTGAGTGGCCCCCTCGGCATAGTTCAGCCCGCGCAGAATGGCGTTTTTGCCAAACTGCTTCTTGATGCTGAGAATCGCCTCCTGGCGCCGCCGCTCGCGCTCCGTGCGGGAAGTCAGCTCGTCATAGTCCACGAAAAGTTCTAACTGGGCCGGCGGAGTGTCGGCCTCCGAGGTCAGCCGGTTCAAAGCTATGGTCAGCCGCCTAATCAGCAGCCCCCGATTGACTATGCGGTCAAACAGCTCGCCCAAGGCCTCTGAAAGCTCCGAGCCGGCCGACGTCGGGTGTGGCAGGTTCGACGTCCCATGCGAATGTACGGGCACCGGGCGCCCGTAATGGTCCGTCTTGATTTTGCCCGTGTAGTTGGCCCGAAGTTCCGGATTGAGGATATTCTCGTGGTCATAGCTGATGGTCAGCGTCATCTGGTCCGTCAGCAGCTGATGATCAATGAGTTTCAGCGAAAGATTGTCAATCATCTCCAAGGCCACGATCCTCGCCTTAGCCGCCGGGTAAGCCTCCGTCAGCACCTGCCCGTTTGAGAGCGAATGAGTGGCCGGCCGATAGGCTTTCACCTCGGCCATCGTCACCGGTTCATAGCCCCAGGCATGGTCGATCAGAAACTCCGCATTCACTCCAAATTGACGGTAAAGCAGCGCCTCATTGTCGATCGAGCAACGAGCCACGTCGCCCATCGTCAACATCCCAAACTGAGCCAATCGTCGCGCCGTCCCCGGCCCCAAACGCCAAAAATCCGTCAGCGGCTGATGCTCCCAAAGCTGCTCCCGATAGGTCATCTCATTGAGCTCCGCCACGCGCACCCCATACTCATCGGCCGTCATCTTCTTAGCCATGATATCCATGGCCACCTTGCAAAGATACATGTTCGTCCCCACCCCGGCCGTCGCCGTGATGCCCGTCGAACGCGCAATGTCGCGCACAATCTTCCGCGCCAAATCCACGGCCGACAGCCCGTAAAGATTCAAATAAGGCGTCGCGTCGATAAACACCTCATCCACCGAGTAGACATACAGGTCGTCGGCCGAGATGTAACGCTGATAAATCTCCTCAATCGTGTGGCTATACTCCAAGTAGCGGCTCATCCGCGGAGGAGCCACAATATAATCAACCTTTAGTTGAGGATTCTCCGTCAACTCCTTAAGAGATATAGACTTACGCCACCCGCGACGCCCGCGATTGGCCTCCCTGACCTTCTGCTCCAACTCAAACAGGCGCGGACGCCCGCCGGTCTTAAACGTCTTGAGCGCCGCCGACACCGCCAAGCAAATGGTCTTATTCGTGCGCGACGCATCCGCAACCACCAAGCACGTGTCCAGCGGGTCCATGCCGCGCTCCACGCACTCCACCGACGCATAAAATGACTTCAAGTCTATGGCAATAAACTGTCTCTCACTCATTTGGCATTTTGACAATAAAGTTGTAATAATGCAAAGTTACAACATTCATTTATATCCTCCAAACATTTTAGCCAAAAAAGTTATAATTTTGCCAACTTTTTGCCAACTTTTTACCAACTTTTTGCCAACTTAATAAACCCCATAGGCTACATAAACTTCTATCCTCCAATCTCATAACCCCGCAAAAACTCACAACATCCCACAGCCCAAAATCCCCCTTAAGCTATTGGCAATTTTACAATATTCTCATAAAAAACTCCTTGGCTCACAGGCAAATTAATTCTCTCTAAATTAACTCGAAGTAGTTTTACTTATATTACTGTACGCTAAACCATAAAGTATCGAGTCCAACCTCTTATAAAATAGAAGTTGGGCTTGTTTTTGTCTAAGATATGCCCCCTGAGTTAAATTTCGGTCTGATTTGGTGGCGATTCAGAGGCCTCGGCAAGCATTTTTTTCAGGTCGGCATCTGGTTGATTGAAGAATTTTTCAAGATTAAGGTAATACATCAACACCAGCCGCAGCATTGTGGCTAATCCGGAGAAGCTCCAGGAACGTGTCAGAGAACTTTGGAGCAGAGAAATCAACAGATTAGCAATCAAAGTGACCCAAATTTGAATCTTGATGGCGTTCGAACTCTCGCCGTAGAAGTATCTGAGGGGGAAGTTCTGCTTGATCTGCTTGAACAGCGATTCTATCTGCCATCGACGGCGGTATATTGCCACTATTGTCTCCAACGGCATGTCAAAGTCATTTGTTAATAGCTGTATCAACTTGGGCTGTTTACCTTTTTTGATGTCCACATACGTTATGATACGCGCAATATGGTTGAGATTATCCTGAGCTGCCTGATCCAATTTTCTCCAGTATTCCTTCGGCTGGCCGAGATAAGCCGATCCTTGTTTTGCTCATACAGATCACGGTATACGACTTCAAAGAACTTCTCTGAGCGTCGGGCATTTGCGTCTGAAAGTGTGCTACGTTTGGGAACCTTGTCTATGCCTATATAAGCCAACTTTCGTACCTCGGCTGTCATGGATGCTTCTATTTCACGCAGCAAATCGAAGCGTTCAATTACAGCGTAGAGCTTTGTCAGCAGATGAGTGTACCCGTCAAAGCTCTTTACATACTTCTCTGTGCCGTGAATACGGCTCTTTTCCATGTTTTTTTTTACGGTCGAGTGATTTTATTAGCTGACCATATATCGGCTGCCCGAAAAAATTTGTACTTTTGGGCATAGTTTTAGTTTTTATGTTTTGGCGAACACAAACTAAACTAAAAGGGCTGAATCCTGTAAATGGAATCAGCCCTAATTTTATCGGTGACCAAAAATTTTATTTGCGGGAGGGTTGTTTGTTGAAGTTGTATTTGATTGACAGGAGGAAGTAGGCGGGGATTACGTTGGTGATTGTTTCAGTGCGATATTGGGCATTGACTGAGTAGGAGATATTGCTCAGTTGACGAAGAAGGTCGTAGCCTTCAATAGAAAATATCATTGAGCCTTTGAGAATTGATTTTTGGATTTTAGCATTCCATAACACGTCAGTAGTGTTCAGACGTGAATCCATATATCCTCGGCGGGTATATAGAGTTATGTCGGTGTTAAGCCCCCAATTTAATGGGAAGTTTAAAATCCCTGAAATGCCATAACTTCCGTTAAATACCAAGTCGTCTGATATTACCGCATTAAAACTTCTATATTTGCGAACACCAAGGTCAGCAAACGCTTTAAGATTATATTTTCCGGAAAAATTATAGGAAAAGTCAAAGCGATCACTGAAGGAGAGATTATCTACACGATTGACCGGAGGAGTTACATTTACATCAAAATCGGCATCGGCTTGCATAATAGAACCTATTAGTTCACGACTGCTTAAATACCCACCTACTATCTTGTTAGACACTGTATAACGATCCATCCTATACCACGAGATTTCATAGGAAGCATTTACGTTGAAGTTGCCGTCAACACAATAGGGTCTGCTTATGCTTTGACCGGTGTTGCTCAGATAATAATAGCCTTGTGATATTGCGTTATGTATCTTTGTATATGATAAATTTAAGTAATGAAGTGGTGCTTTTCCCTGTACCTCTAAGCCCAACTCTATGGTATTGCTGCGCGAATTGTGAAGCCCCGGATTTCCCAGAACTATATTCATCGGGTTGGTATTGTCAATAATATCAACCATGTTCATCAGTTGGGGTTGCCGAACGGAAGACGAAAATCTCACATAAGTATTATAATATCTATGTTCTATCTCCTGACTGGAAAATCCTATAGACGTCTTTATGTTGGGTAAGAAACTCGTTTTGGCTATATGTTGTATATTTTCTCCCCTTCTGTAATTAAGATTTCTTTGAGAGACCGAAAGCGGTACACTTAAGTAGAAGTACCACCAATTGGAGGTTTCGCTTTGGTTAATATTCATCGAGAAATTAGCCTTAACAGAGTGAATATTCTCCCACTGCTTGCTGCGATAACTTTCGCCCGGATCAAGCGGAAGTGCTTCACTGAATTGCGGCAAAATTGAGGGAATTAAGAAATCCTGTGCAATATCGTCCTGATAGAATAATGATGTACGCGTTGACTCCTTGCGAGTATAATCATAATCAATATTCATAGAGGATTTAAAGAATCCTAATTTCTGAGAGAATTTGGCATATCCTTTATACTCGCGATTATTGTATGGCGACAGATTATTCCGTTGCAAAATTAAATAATCCGATTCCGGAACCGTTTGGAAGCGTAATTGTCTATAAGTGTAGTTATCCGAGTTTTGATTCTCCATATTGGCTGTAGCACCAAGAGTTAGCATTGAGCGTCCGTCATTGCGGTTCAACTTGATGAGAGAAGAACCATCAATGCTGAAAAGAAGCCGGTTTTCATGCCCAAAATTGCTGTTGAGACTGCGGTTAAGCAAGGATTGACTATATGAAGTGTTTTCTGCCGTATATATATTTTCAAGCATTGAGCGTGAGATATTTTCAATCTCCGTGTTGAATGTTGCCGAAATATTCGAACCATCCGATTTGATGCGCTGATAATCCAATTTAGGCAGAATGGTGAAGACCACACGCTTTGCCAATGTAACCTTGAACGTATGGGATGTATTGATTGAGAAAAATCTTTTACGAGAATCATTCCAACTGTATTGATTCATCTCATTTCCCGGAATAAGAACATCCATTGACTGCGATTGTCGAACCGTACCATCGGAATATTTGGCGACTGCATCACCACTCATCATCCATTTTCTATCCGGGCCTTCGGCATTGTAAGTTATGCCTCCCGAATGATATGCACCGGTGCCGGTCGAAGGATTAAGGTCACTCCAAGAGCCATCGGAATATCCGGGCTTTGGACGGGCATCATCATTGAGGTTATTGCTTGATAAAAACGCGGTCATCCCGACGTTATCCGAATACCACATCCCAAACAGTTTGGCACGATAGCGATTGTCGGTGCCATAAGCCGCCTCTAAGTTTCCGAGAAATCCATGCTTGAACTGACGCTTGAGTCGGACGTCCATCACGTATTGAGAACCGGCGTTTATACCGAGAGCCTCGCTTTCAAATCCAGCCTTGTTATATACGGCAATATCCCTGACGGTATATGCCGCCAAGTTTTCAAGCATCAACTGACGCTTTCCGTTGAAAACATCTTTGCCATTTAGGAGCAGATTGTCAACCTTTTTGCCATTTACCGTTATTTCACCATTACGTTTTAACTTAACCCCCGGCATCTGCGAAATCAGGCCATCAAGCATTGAGCCTTTAGCCAGAACAAACGCATCAGCATTGTAGACCAATGTGTCGCCTTTATAATAAAACATCACCTTGGTTGCATTAACCGATACCTCATTGAGTTCAATATGCTTTTTATGTTTGAGGTATATCGTTCCCACGTTCTGTATTTTCGAGTACTTGTCCTTAATAATATACTCAACGCGTTCTTTTTCATACTCCCAAAGTTCGTTCCCCCGCTCCATCGGCCGATAACTTATGGATATGATATACTTATCCACGACTGCCGGAGAGTTGATTTCAACATCTCCGTCTCGTGTCATACTCAAAAAGCTGGTATTTATTGAGTCATTCTTTACAATCACTCCCACCTCGGCGCCGTCAATTGGGCGTCGCGTCAGATTGTCACGCACTTCAACAAGAAACGTATACTCCTTCGGGAGTTTACGCTCCTTCCCATACCCGCATAAGGCGGAAACTATAAAGCATAATAGAAATATATAGCGAAATTTCCGTTGGGGATTATACGGAACAAGAACTATGGGAAAGAGGTCCCATAGTTCTTGCAGAG
>CAZLMV010000021.1:0-18914 GCA_964560625.1 uncultured Bacteroides sp.
ACCCTAAACTTCCCCGCCCTAAAAACCACCATCCGCCTCGCCCGCTAATCCCCCTCCTTATAATCCTTTAGGACCTATATAATCCTAAGGGGTAGTGTACAAAAGCCTTTGGGAGTGGGGGGTGAACTTTTTGGTGGGGGAGGGCGTTTTAGGGGTATAAGAACTAACTATTTACTTTATGAAAAGACACATTACTCTTGGTATTTTTCTTGGAGCGGCTGCGCTTGGGGCGTTTGCTTCTCCCGTTACTCCGGCCCAGGCGTTGCAGCGTCTGCAGGGCGATAATGGCGCGCGTAAAATGATTTCTAAGCGCCATGCAGTCAATAAGATGGCTCAGGTGGCTCAGCTCCCCGAGCTTTATGTCTTTGCTCCCGAGGGGGGTGATGGCTTCGTGATTCTCCCGGCCGACGACGTGGCTCAGCCGCTGTTGGCTTATTCTGACTCCGGCGAGTTTGAACTCGAGGGAAATCCCGCGCTCCAATGGTGGCTCTCCACTTATCAGGAGCAGATTGCTGCCGCGGCTAATTCACCCGCCAAGAGTAGTCAGCTTTTCCGCGTTTCCCGCCCCTCAATTGCCCCGCTGATTCAAACCCGTTGGAATCAGTCGGCTCCGTATAATGACATGACCCCGGAAATCGGAGGCAAGCACGCCGTAACCGGTTGTGTGGCAACCGCTATGGCTCAGGCTATGAAATATCATAATTATCCCGCAAAGGGCACCGGCACTCACTCTTACACCTGGAGCACCGGCGGCGAAACCCTGATTTTCGACTATGGCGCAACGACCTTTGATTGGGACAATATGCTTGACACTTACGATGACTCGGCCACTCAAGAGCAGCGCGACGCCGTGGCCACTCTGATGAAGGCTTGCGGTGTGAGCGTCGACATGGATTATACGGCCGACGAATCAGGCGCCGCTTCCGTCCTCATCGGCCCTTCTTTGATTGAATATTTCGGCTATGACAAAGGCATTTGGCAGCCCGAACGCCAGTATTACGGCCTGGAAGAATGGGAAGACATGATCTACTCGAACCTCGCCGAGGGTCTGCCCGTGCTTTACTGCGGTCAGGGTACTGCCGGCGGCCACCAGTTTATTTGCGACGGCTATTCCTCTGACGGCTTCTTCCATTTCAACTGGGGCTGGGGCGGACTTAGCGACGGCTACTTCCAGTTGACGGCCCTTGATCCCCCGAGCCTCGGCATCGGTGGCGGCGCCGGTGGCTTCAATTCCAGCCAGGCCGTGGTGCTTGACATGCGTCCCGCTCAGGCCGACTCCAAGGCCACCGTGCTGATGTATTGCTCCAGCAATTTCCTCCCCGAATCAACCTCCTCAGCCCTCGGCTCGAGAGTATATTTCGACGGCGGATTCTATAACTACAGCTGCACTGCCCTCCCCGTCGGTACCGAATTCGGCATCGAAGTGACCCCTGCTGATGGCTCTGATCCTCAATATCTTAGCTCCGGCAAGCTCTCTGATGAGCTCAAACCCCTCTACGGCACCTCGCGCCTCGTGGCCACCTTCCCCGCCTCCATGACCGAAGGAACTTACACGGTCAAACCCGCCTTCAAACCCGTCGACGGCGAATGGCAAACAATGCGCGCCCCTCTCAGCGCCAACGGCGAACTGACCGCTACCATTGCCAACTCAACCGTCTCCTTTGCCGCTAACGATGTCCCTGAAATTCAAATCACTGACATGCAACTCACTTCCGCCCTCTACTGGGGCTCACCTTTTACCATGACCTTCAACGCCACTGACGCCGGTACTTCCGAATATTACGGCACACTGATGCCCTGCCTCTTCTCGGCCGACGGCCAGAACACCCTCGTGGCCGAAGGTAGCAGCTATCCCATTGACATTCAGGCCGGTGAGACTGCCGCTCAGAACTATGCAGGCTCCTTCCGCGCTCCCCGCTCCGTGCCCGAAGCCGGAACCTACCTCCTTGTGATGATGAATGCCGAAACCGGCCAATCGGTCAGCGACCCCATCGAAGTGACCCTCAATGCCGCTCCCGCGCAGACCACCATCTCCATCACTGACTTTAAGCTGACCACTCAAACTCGCGACGAAGCAACTTTCTCAATGTCAGTTAATTGCACCGAAGGCTATTTCGCCAATAAGCTCATCGTGGCCATCTTCCCCACCTCCGGCGGCTCCTCATTAGTCACCGCATCCACCCCCACGGCCTACATCTCCGCCGGCGAATCGGCCGCAGAAGAAGCCACAGTGACTCTCACCAACCTTGACGACGGCGAATACATGGCCGCAGTGTTCAACGGCAGCTCGCAAATGACCTCACCCGTCTTCTTCACCGTCAGCGACTCCTCCACAGCAATCCGGGAAGTCGACACCTCCACGGCTGATTCATCCCCATACTATAACCTCCAAGGCCGGCGAATCACCAACCCCACCACCCACGGCATCTACATCCACCAAGGCCGGAAAATCCTCCTCTAACTCAGAGGGGGATTTTCCCCGTTTAAGGGGTCACTTTGTCAGGCAATACGGTGACTTTCATCCCCAAGCGAATCAGCGGCTTCAGGCGCCGCAAATCCTCATTGCGCAAGCGGATGCAACCCTCACTGTCGCGCGTGCCGATGCGCTCCGGAAAACACGTCCCATGAATGCCGATCGACGTCCATTTCGGCATCTTCAACCGGAAAAACCACGGCCCGTAAGCACCCTTGCGCACCCCCTTGCCATCATGAAAATCATGAGTCCACCAGCTCGAATCCTGAATCTGGCAAATGGTAAAAGTTCCCTCCGGAGTCCGCATGTCCCCGCTCCGAACCTTATCCCCAAAGTTCTTCCCGACGCACACCGGCGCCCGAAAAACCGTATCCACCCCATTAATCACAACCAACTCCAGCCGCGCCTTATCTACGACGACTCTATTCTCAGCCCCGCAGACCAAGCAACACAAAAAGCCCAACAATACAAAAATTCCTCTCATCATTCAGAAAAAATTATAATTATTTACACCCACAAATTTACAACTTTTCCAGTTCACATTTCATTATTTTTGTCTTAGTAATTCTATTGTTGCAGTTATGCAATCAATTTGCAACCTATTAAGCTATTTTAACACAAAAATAATCATTAACTTTGCAGTCTACTATAAACCTACATTTAGCAATTTCACACATTATTTATATGGAATATACACTCATAGCTAATTCAGGAATTCAGCTATTTACATTCCGATTAAAAATAAACACTCAGGACCGCTTCAAACAGTGGTTTCATGAGTGGTATGACAAAGAAACCGGCGAATGGAAGTTGGAACTTGTCCATGAGGTTGTTACCGACGACTGCTCTTACTTCTACAATAAAGCCGATTTGATTAGAATGGGTTACATGACCGGTGCGGAGACAGAGATTGATATCAACGACCTGAGGCATGACGGCATAGAGCCGCTTCAGATTGATGATCAAATGTGTGCCGGTGTCCCCGGCGAGATTTTCAGTATCACGTTCTCTGACCGTGACAATAAGCTCGCAGCTTTTGAAAATCAGTGGCTTCCGGCTCCTTATTTCTTTAAGCGCACAGAGCGCAGATTTAAATTTGGACCTTTGAATTGGTCTCGATTTAAGCTGATTCCCGTCAGTGAAGAGAAAGGGGAGAAGGTTTACGACGTGGTTCTCGCGTTTGACACTCAGACTTCCTATGAAGACGAGGGCAACAATGAAAACCCGGTTTTCCCCGATAAATTCCGCAAGGACATTGATTTGGCGTTGTGTTCCAACGAGCTTTTCTTGTTGGATTACTGTTCAAGTGGCCAAAAGTGGAGTTACGTTGAAAAATATCTGATGCATTTGGTTCATCCGGAAATAACGCAGATTTCCCAGCTTCGTGGCAGTAATGTCAAGAAGATGAGCTATGTGGCCTCTTATATTTTCTTGATCGATTTCTTGGCCCAGAGGCAACTGTTTCCCACCATTAAGCTCTACAAGAATGTGGACGTGGAGGTGCGCGACGTAGACATGGTGATTGATATAGGTAATTCGCGCACTACAGCTTTGCTGATTGAAGATAATTCTACCTTCAATCAGGTTCGCCCCCTTTCGCTGACTGACTTCACCAATATTCTTACAGAGACGAAGAGTGGGGTAGAGATCAACGCCTATAATGAACCGTTTGACATGCGATTAGCCTTCCGCAAGGTAAATTTCGGTGATTTCGGGCCCAAGGATAGTCGCCAGTTTGTCTATCCCAGTTTGGTGAGACTTGGTCGCGAGGCGTTGCATCTCCTCCACAAGGCCTCAAACATGGAAAATCGAATTGACTCGCTCTCCACTTATTCCAGTCCCAAGCGCTATCTTTGGGATTGGCGACCCAATAAGGAGGAATGGCAATTCTTAGTGCTTCCAGGCGAAAAAGACGACCATATCCTTAACCTACAGGGAATCACCAATCAACTTAAAAGCGACGGCCAGTTTGATATTAATGGCGAGGGCGGACTGTCGTTCCATTATTCACGCAGGTCATTGATGACACTGTCGTTCCTGGAAATGCTTGTGCAGGCCCATACTCAGATTAACAGCATCAAGCATCGCTCCATTCGTGAAGGCTTCGGCTATCCCGAGACGCCACGCCGAGTGAAGCGAATCATTGTCACGTGTCCCACGGCCATGTCAAAGCTCGAACGCGAGGCCTTGGTGAAATGCGCGCAAGATGCCGTAAGAATCTTAGCTAAGTTTAATGGTGCGGACAATACGCAGCTTAATGCCGTCGATGTGGTGCCTGCGGTGCGATCCAGGATGGATACTGAGCCTGAATGGTATTATGATGAAGCAACTTGCTCGCAGTTAGTCTACATGTATGGCGAAGTCGGCCATAAATATAAGGGCTGCTGCAGTGAATTTTTCAAGCTCTACGGCAAAATAGATGAAGGCGACACGCAACATTCCCTGACCGTTGGTTCGCTTGACATAGGCGCCGGCACTTCTGACTTGATGATCAGCAAATACACCTACGAAAAAGGTGACGTAACGACCATTACTCCTGAGCCTCTTTTCTACGACAGTTTTTACTTTGCCGGCGATGATATGCTCAACGGCCTGATTAAGAACATCATGCTGCTTAATGAAGATAGTGCCTTCCGCAAGGCTTTGCCGGGCCTATCGTCAATGCAATATCGTCAGGAAATAAAGAATTTCTTTGGCCCGGACCATAATGGACAGACGATTGCTGACCGCATTTTGCGCAAGGATTTCAATATTCAATACTCCGTGCCGCTGATGTGTCATTTCCTGGAACTGCTGAAAACCGGCCATAAGGATTGCATTGTCAGGTTTAACGACGTGTTTGGAGATTGTCCCCCTAATCCCTCTATCATCGCCGGATTTAAAGAGAAAACCGGCATTGACATTTCCAAGCTTGATTGGGAATTTAATCGCGATGCTGTATCGGCAGTGGTAGAGAAGGAATTTGAGCCGCTGCTGAAAAAGATTGCCACGATAATGTATGCCTATGCATGTGATATCGTGTTACTCTCCGGGCGTCCGGCGTCGCTACCCGTTATCAGGGATATATTCCTGAAATATTATGCCGTGGCTCCCAATCGGTTGATTATGCTGAATAATTACTACGTAGGCGATTGGTATCCGTTTGATAATAATACAGGATACATCACTAATCCGAAAACCATCGTAGCTATGGGCGGAGTCATAGGTCATTATGCCTCAGAACTGTCGAACCTCAATAAGTTCGTAATCAACCTTGACAAGCTCAAGGAAGGACTGAAATCTACCATTAACTATATCGAGGCCTCCCGCGAAGGTCAGCCGATAGAATACTTCATCACTCCGGAGCAGAACTCCGGTGACCTGACAGTGAGCCGCATTCCGGCATATCTGAATGTGCGTCAAATTGGGATGGACACCTATCCGGCTCGCACTCTTTACACTATCGATTTCAATCGCCATAAGATTGCAGACCGTATTCGCCGAAGAGCCTTGCTTGACTCGGCAATGACGCTCAATGAGTCCAGAGTGCAGGCCATGGTCAACGAGTATGTGGACCAGCTGAAAAAGCGGATGCCATTCAAGCTAACCATTGAACGCGACGTGGATAACAGCGAAACTCTCAACATCACTTCAATAATTGATCGCGATGACAAAGAAGTCATCGACGGCAATGTTGAAGTACATATTCAGAGCCTCGGCATTAACGAAAAATACTGGCTTGACTCAGGCGCATTTAATTTCTAAGAAGACATGATACAAGACATAGATAAAAATATAGCTATCGTTAACGACACCTTGAGGTGGGCCAAGGAATATGGAAAGGAGTCTTTCCCCGTGGACCAATTCAAGGAATATCGGCGCAAACTTTCCAAGATTCGCAAGGCGCTGACCGGAAATTGCTCTGCAGCTGCTTATGGCGAGAGTCAGGTGGGTAAATCTTACCTGATGAGCAGCCTGCTTTCGTCGGCCGAGCATCCTTTCGTCATTGAATATGCCGGTCGGGAATACAGTTTCATTGATCAGATTAATCCCAGCGGAGGCGAAAAGAAGAAGATTGAATCAACCGGTGTGGTTACCCGATTCACTATTCGCAAGGGTGACCATGTCTTGAAGGACTGTGTCAAGATTGAAAACCTCTCAGTCATTGACCTGATTCTGCTTCTGGCAGACTCTTATTATAATGACATAAAGATTGACGTAGAAACCAGTCTGACATCGGAAGCCATTAATCGTGAGTTGGATTCCTTAGCTCATCTATGGGCAGGGAAGACCGTTCAGCATCAAATAATTACGGAGGATGACATTCGCGATATAAATGACTATATCAAAGACGTGATCGGCAATAATGCTGCGGCGGTTTTCCAATCGAATTTCTGCCGCGTAATAGCTCCGGTGATTCAGTATATTCCTTATGATAAGTGGGTCGACGTGTTCAGCTTGCTATGGAATAAAAATCCGGAACTTAACCGCCTGTTTGCCACTCTGATTAATGCCTACAAGAAGTTGGACTTCAAGCAGATGGTTTACGTGCCTTACACTGCCGTGCTCAAAGACACTGGTACATTGTTGAAAATCCAGTGGTTAGACACTGTGTGCAGCCCGCAGACCGACACCGGCAACGATATTATCTACACTGACGTCTACGATGAACAGGGGCGCCTTTTGGCATCCAACTTCAGCAAGGGCGAACTTTCGGCACTGATAGCTGAAATCACGTTTGAACTTTCCGATTCAGTAGCGCTGGACCGCAAATTCCTCAGGGATATGGACCTTTTGGACTTCCCCGGTGCTCGCTCGCGCGAAGAATATAAGGAGAGCGAAATCTCCACGGTGCTTCCCATGATGCTTCGCCGCGGCAAGGTGGCTTACCTTTTTAATAAGTATTCGCGGTCGCTTCAGATAAGCAGTGTTCTTTTCTGTCATCATAACGACCAAAAGGCCGAGTCAACCCTCGGCGAGACCATTAACGGCTGGATCGTTGAAAACATTGGCAATACGCCCGAGGAGCGCACTCAGATGTTGCGCTTGACCGGCGGAATTTCGCCTCTGTTTTTTGTGGCTACGAAGTTTAACATTGAGCTTGAAAAGACGAAGAATGACAAAGCCGGTGACTATCAGGCCCTTGATAAACACTGGGATCGCTTCGATAAGATTTTTCCCGAAATCATCAAACCTAACACTTGGTTTGAAAAATGGGCTGTTGCTTCAAATGGAGCCGTAAGCCCCTTTAAGAGCATTTACCCGCTGCGTGACTTTTATTGGTCATGCAAGCAGGGCGTGTTTGACGGCTTTAGCGATGAGGATATTAAGTCGCCTGAACTGTCGGTCCACGTCTACAGCGAATATCCGGATTTTCTTGACCGTTTGCGTGAGAGCTTCTTGCGGTTTGATTTTGTCAATCAGCACTTTGACGACCCCGAGCGAGCTTGGGACGAGTTTGCAACTCTGAATAATGACGGCTCGAAGGCCATTATCCGCGATTTAGACTCCATTTCGCCGGTGCTTGATCGGGCCCGCCGCGAGCGTTATCGTTCACAGCTGGAGGAGATTAAGCGCGACATAATTAAGTCGCTAAGCGTTTTCTATGAACCCGAAGACACCGAATCAAAGAATAAGAAGGTGAGACTGATTGCCGGCGATATTCGTCGCTCTCTGATGCAGACAGTCGCTACCAATCCTGCCGTCTTTGGACGCATTCTTGACAGCCTGATGGTTAGCCCGGAAGCACTCCGCAACATTGCTTACGATATCATTGTTTGCCATACGGACACTCCCAAGGACTTCAGCGCTGTTAATTTCATCCGGGCAAGTGCCGGAATTGATATCAATGATTCCCGTCAGGTCAACATTGACAAGTTACTGACATATTATATATGTGAGACCGAGGATGACCTGATTGAGTATCTCCAATCTCAAGGCTTTGAACTTGAGGACGTGATAGCCCGCGAGAGTTTGACGCTGTCAACCATCGGCGATGTTATTACGAAGCACATCGTAGAGTATTGGATAGAGCATTTGAATGCCACTGCCAAGTTGATTGTCAAGAGCTTGCCGCATGCTGATGAGGTCGTGTTCATGCTTATGAACCTTTTCAAGAAGCTTAATGTGCGCAAAGCTATCTCTGAAAAAATTACTCGTTACACCGAGATTTTCTCCGAAAATGAGCAGCCCAATGCCATAGGTGATTATTCCGCGCTCACGTTGAATAATTTCGTAAGCACCGTGGGCCGTCATTACATGTCAGACAATGAGATAGGCGAACTCAGAGTGAAGGCTCAAAATTGTCGTCTTCCCGTTGATTTCTCTCCCACGGGATGGGATAAAGTGCGCAAACCTCAGCCGCTAATTGATACCTTGAAGGTGTTTGATGAGTCAGCCACGATTGTCAATCAAGGGCGCATTGACATCTCAGTGCTTCGCCAGCTTCCATTCTGGAATAATTATCAGCGCTGGGAAAACTTCGTCATTATCGGACTGATTTATTCCTCCGACATCTCTCAATGTGACCCCGTCTGCAACGAGAAGGTGAAAAACCTGATAGAACGTACCGAACCTCTTTATAACGAATAAACCGATGGACAAACACACTTTTATAGGGAAGCGCAAAGTCGGTAGCACTGATGTCTGTGACTTCACGGATTATCAGGGCATAGGACGCGACCCGCTCTATAAGCGTTATGATAGTGTTAACAGCATTATCCGGCGGGTTATCAGCCCTCAATATATTCATTTCTTAGCTATTCCTGACTATTCTGACCAGGATGATGCCGTCAATTGGTACATTGATGAGTGGAATGACACTCCGGAAGTTCTCTCGTCGCTCGACGGCGTGAAGCGCGAACACTATCAGTTAATTAAGGATAAAACCCTGGCCCACTTTCGCAAGGTGTTGAATGACCTTTCGGGTGAGGAACTGCAAGTAATGGCGTGCGCTTTGCGCTATATCGACGATGACTTCATCTTTTGTTGTGACGACAAGGTCTTCGTTGTGGCCTGGGGCATGACGCCTGACACCCGCAAGCATTTCAGCAAGGGTGAACTCGTTCACGAGTCACCCACGATTACTAAGTTCCAACTCACTTTTCAGGCCGGCGAACACGGCTCGTTCCGCACCAAGTCCAGCCGAACAATCACTCTTCGTGAGGGAACGGAAGTTACCGCAAATGATGTTCCGGAAGTCATCCCCGCTGAGGGATTTAGATTTGCCGGCTGGAATCCCAATCCTTTTGGAGTCGTTGTTAACTCTGACATGACCTTTACGGCTCAATACGAAGGAGCGCCAATAGTTCCGCCGGTTATTCCGCCGGTAGATCCGCCTGAGCCTGAAATGGTTACGTGTCGGTTTGATGCCGGCGCCAATGGCTCCTTGCGCGGTAATCCGGAGTTTACCATGCCGCGCGGTTCGCACTTTATTCCTGCAAATATCCCCCCTGTTGTGCCTAATAAGGGTTACGAATTCCGAGGATGGGACATCAATCCGCTGCAAACCATTTTGAACCAGGACGTGACGTTCCATGCCGTGTATGAGCAGAAAGTCCCCTGGTATAAGAAAATATTCGGTCCCGGATGCTTGAAATGGCTGCTGTGGATCGTATTGGCTCTGCTTTTGCTCTGGCTTATTTGGTGGATTTTCCCAAAGTGTACCGGAACGCGTGAAGTAAATGGCGTCATTGAGCAGGAGCAAATCATTGATGTCGACGGTGACACTATTGATAATAATGGCTGGGTAGCTCCAATTGATATGGTTGATGGTCAGCTGCCCGACGATTCTTACATCGTAGCCCCGGTGCGCGGAGAAGATGGCATTTTGCCTCCGATTGTGCGCGAAGAGGGCGTTCCGGCCATTATGGGTGACCGCCTTATTCTCTTCTTGGAGAATGAGAATGACAATGTTGATGCCCTGGCCGATGATTTCAAAAAGGCCTATCCCGGAAATCAATATAGCATCATTGGCTTCGACCGCGAAGTTAAATCCTTAGTTATTCAGATTCCTCCGGCGGAGCGCGATGAGATTCGCCGCACGATCAATGCTAAGATTCCGAATCATCAATTCATCGTGTTTGATGAGGAAATTTATGAGATCACCGGTCGATTAAGTTCCAGTCCCACCTCTGCACCGGGTTGGCACCTAAAGGCGGTCAAGGCCCCGCAAGGGTGGGAGATCACCAAGGGTAGCCCGTCGGTGGTTGTTGCCGTGGTTGATGATGGTATTGAAGCGTCTCACCCCATGTTTAAGGGCCGCATTGTCGATGCTTATAATGTTTTCACACAGGACAATAAACTCAGTCGCGGTGATGGCCATGGCACCCACGTGGCCGGCTTGGCCGTTGGCTCCCTTGATTTCCTCAATCAAGGCGCCGCCGGCATTGCCCCTGATTGCAAGCTGATGCCCGTGCAGGTTATGGATAATGGAATGTGTCCGCTCTCGGCACTTGTGGCCGGAGTGATGTATAGCGTCCATAAAGGCGCCGATGTGATCAATATATCCATTGGTCCCTCGCTGAAGGGTTTGGATGCACTTCCCGTGCCGATACAGGAGGAAATTGCCCGCACCCAGTTTAAAAACGTGGAAAAACTCTGGAATCGTGTCTGCTCTATTGCTGTCCGCAAGAACTCAATTCTTGTCTTTGCGGCCGGTAATGATAACATTATTTCCAGTATTCCGCCTGAAAATCGCTCAAAAGTCTGCATTACCGTTGGCTCGGTTGATCAGAAACTCTATCCCACGGATTTCACCAATTATGGTCCTAATACTGACATTTCTGCCCCCGGCACGGACATTTACTCTGCTATGCCCGGTAAGAGATTCGAGTTCCAGGATGGCACGAGCATGTCGGCGCCTATTGTCAGCGGCGCTGTGGCCTTGATGAAGTCGCTGAAAAAGGACCTGACCGTAGAGCAAGCGCGTAATGTGCTTTATCGCACCGGATGTGATGTCTTTGGTGCAATGCCTCCGATGGTTCAAGTAAATCTGGCGTTGGATGCCGTGAAGCGCGGCGACTTTAGCAAGCCGGAGTTCAGACAGATGCCCTCCGTGCCTGAAGACGATGTCATTGGCGGTACTGCTCCCGAAGCGTGGGTGACCGATCCCACTCCCCCCATTTTCATTGTCGGTCCCGGAGGAAATGAAGTTGCACCCACGGATGGCGGTGTGATTGTGCCTATTGATGGCGGAGGAAGCACGACGCCAGTTGCCGGCGCAGGTCCCGCCGATGGTGGAGCGGTTGCGCCTACTCCCCCGCCCGCCAATGAGACCGATTATGAGGCCATTCGCCGAATGATTGCAGAGTATAAGAAAAAAATTGCTGAACTTGAAAGCAAGCTTCCTGAAAATAAGAAATAATGAATAAAAAACTCAAATTCTCCTGGGGCCATATTATCGCCTTTTTGGCCCTGATCGTGGTCAGCTATGTGTCCTTTGTGGGATTCACCTACCTGACTGACGGCAACTTCACCTATGCGCTGATAGGGATGGGACTCACTGACATTGTCTATATCCTTTTCTTTATCGGAGCCCAACAGCTTAAAGCCACCGACGAAAAGTTTGGTAAGAAAATCATTTGGGAGCGCATACTGATTTTCGGCTCCCCGCTGGTTTTCGTCATCGGGATGGTTTCTATGTCTCATTTCTGGACGGTCTTTAATCAAAATGACGACATCGTAGCCAAGTTTAATACCTCTATTAATGGCTCCAAGCAGCTCTTTGTCGATTATGAAGAATATGCTAATAACCGCATTGCCGTTTATGAAACAAACCTGACGGAGATCATAAATAATAAGGCGCAAAACCCTGACTTATATAAACAGGCGCAGTTTTCTGACTCGGTGGTAGATAAGATTCAGCGAGACAACATGGTGGAAACCCTGAAGCTCCAGCTTTTATCTTCCAACTTTGAAGCCTTGCGTGAACAAGCCAACGAATGGATTGACCGTGCCTCCCATGGCGCTCATACTGCCAACGTTTTCCTCATTGGCAACACTCGCGAAATCAAATCTGCCCTCAATAATTGGGAGAACCAGCTGAAAAGTTTCTCTGCCAAGGAAATGACTAACGAAGCTTTGACGGGTGAAGTGGCCCATTTCCAGAGCAATGGCGCCCAAACTGCCATCGCCGGCATTAACGGCCTCACCACAGCATTTAAAACTCAAAAGCCCCCTACGGCCTACGCCATCATCTTCGGCGTGATCCTCTACCTTATGCTCATCTTCCCTTATCTGATTCAAGAGAGGAATACTAAGACGATTATTCGTCTTGTTGGCAAGGAAAAAGAGGTTAAGACTCCGAAAAAGACCCCGGTAAGGCATTCGGATGCATCGGAGGCGACTCCCGTCCATAATGAGGAAGATGATTATATGTCGTTCTAATCGCTTATGCCCACTAAGAAACAAATACTTAGCAATCTTGATGCCTACTCGGTGCGCGAGTTGGCCGATGCCGTGCGCTCAGGTGAGGTGACGATGTATGAGCTCAGCAAGACAGGTCGATTAACCCCTCTGCTGCGCCGCCGCATTGAAGCCGAAGTCGCATCTCCGACCTCCGAACCCGTACCTCAACCCGCATCGGAACCTACCCCCGAGCCGGCTCCTGTACCTGAACCCCAGCCTGAGCCTCAACCTCAGCCGGCTCCTCAACCTCAGCCGGCTCCTCAACCGATTCCTGAACCGGAGCCGATTCCTGAACCGGAGCCGAATTCTGCTCTTGCACCTGTGCAGGAACCGAGTGTATCCCCTAATTGGAGTAATGTTCCGCCCCAGCAGCCGCAGCCTGGCACAGGCTTTTATGGCGGCCAAATGATAGACAATCACGGAATGTTTCGGCGCCCATTCTCCTTCCATGGCAGAATCCGCCGTTTGGAGTATTGTCTTTCAATTTTAATTTATGCTGTGTGGTATACCTTGACTATAAGTCTCGGGGTATATGCGTCTAACTATTATCCGGTTCTTAATATCTTCGTTCTGATTTCTTTTGTCTTTTTGTGCTGGTTCGTGTGGGCACAAGGAGCAAAGCGATGCCATGACAGAGCTAACTCCGGTTGGTACCAGCTCATACCATTTTATGGAATTGTCATGTGCTTTTGCGATGGTATGCCAGGCCCTAATCAGTATGGAACTAACCCTAAATATTAAAGAAACCATTTTTATCAGAAACTAATCATTATATATGCCAAGTAAAGAAAGTATCATTAATAATGTCGACCAGTATACTGCCGTAGACCTCGCAGAATACATCAAGGCCGGTATTATCACGTTCAACGAACTCTGTGAGGAGACCGAGGGCTACCTTCACGCATCGGTGCGCCGAGAGATTGAACGCCTTCTTGCCGGCTCCGAACAGGACGACTGGCTCAAAGCCCGTGAGGCCAACACCGTCGATGCCTACGTGACCTTCCTCAGAGCATACCCCGAAAGCGACCACGCCGAAGAAGCCCGCTCTGCAATCTTCGCCCTCAATGAAGCCGAAGAACATAAGGCCGAAGAAGACGCCTGGGAAGTCGTTGACAAGTCCGACGCCAATGCCCTGCGTCAATTCATCGAGCAGAACCCCTCTGACTCCCACTGCAGAGAGGCCCGCAAGTTGATTAATAATCTGCAAAGAGAAGCATTCCTCGGCTTCGACATTGATGCCCTCATCAACAAAATCAAACTCATTCAAACCGACAAAAGGGTCGTTGACCCTTCGGCTGCTATCCTTCAAGTCCTTACTGACTCTCTCAATCGTGGTAAACTGTCTCACGACGATTTACTTTCGGTTATCCGTAAGGATAAAAACCTGTTAAACTCGTCAATAATAAAGAGTCTAATAGAGGAGGGGTATTTAGAATATCAGGAATTGATTGAAAAAGCAGACATTGATCATCGCTATGTTGACTATTTAATCAATGGAACTCATCAAGGCTTCTATGGAAGAGCAGCCAAACTGGAGCGGATTAATAAAGTGTCAACGGAGGTTTACTTTTGGGGAATCCCTTCGTCAGGCAAAAGCTGTGCTCTTGGAGCAATCCTTAGCGTTGCTAATAATGGCAAAGTCGCCCGCAGCATGGCGCAAGATCAAGACTGTCAAGGCTATGGTTATATGAATCGATTAGCTCAGCTCTTTAAGGCAGACGGAAAGGTAGGTTCGCTTCCTCCGGGTACACCCACAACTGCTACCTATGAAATGGGATTTGACCTTGAGGACGAGAGTGGCGTCACTCATCCCATTACTTGTATTGACCTTGCCGGTGAGCTGGTGCGATGCATGTACAAATATGCCGCTAACGAAGAGATGTCGAATGAAGAAGAGGAAGCACTTGATACATTAACCAAGATATTGATTGACAATCGCACCGTTAATCGCAAGATGCATTTCTTCGTATTGGAATATGGCGGAGAAGATCGCACCTACGAAGGTCTCAACCAAAGTGTATATCTTGATGCTGCTTTGCGCTACATTGAGCGCACTCAAATCTTCAAGAAGGAAACTGATGCTATCTATTTGATGCTCACCAAGGTTGACAAAACCGGTGTTGTTGGCGAAAGTCTCGTCAAGGTGCTCACCGAATACATTGATGCCAACTATAAGGGCTTCTACAACGGCCTCGAGAAGATTTGTCGCGATTGCGAAATCAATGGTGGCAAAGTGGAGCGCATTCCCTTCTCTCTCGGCGAAGTTTGCTTCCAAGATTACTGTCTCTTCAAGGAAGCTCCGGCCGCCAACGTTGTCAAGAAAATTTTAACCAGATCTTATGGCTATAAGAACGGCAAACTACAAAAAGGCTTAAACATTTTTAAACGATGAATAAGATAGGATTCCTAATCAATCGAATCATGCAGGGGCCTAAGGTCATGCTCACTGTCAATGATGGTGAATGGACTAAGAAAGTTATTGATCCCCGTGACATACTGGGCCTATATGGACTCAGTGAAGTGACTAAGTATGCAATGTTTATGAGTTTCAGTGACTCTGGTACATACATCTGCGTTGCCCGACCTCTCTATGGTCGAGCACTTGATAATATTGCCGGATGGCTATTTATCCCTAACTCTGTTGATGTTAACGGCGACGAGTTGATCTCAATGCTGAAGGTCGTAAAGGATGAATTATCGTCTCCAATCATTAACAATGAAAAATTAACCGACCTTTTCAACACGGAATTTCGTTCAATCGAGGATGCAGCTTCTTACCTGCCTTCAGCAAGTGATGGCGGTTATGCAAAGCGTGTTGTCGGAGCCGCCCCTTACACTTACTCGCTAAAGGATATTATAGGTAAATACCGTTACCAGCCGGAATACACGAAGTATAGCGCAATCCTTATTGACACCGAAGATGGTCTGGAAATTGTCGAGAGGAATGTTACAGACCTATCCAATGGAATGATGAAGGAGCTCTTTGTCTTTTGCCCTCCTTCGGCTATAGATATTCCTTCGGGTGTCTCTGTCTATATTAAAGAGGGGGGGGAGCAGCCATTTAATAAGCCGATACTCGTGCCGAAATCTACCACCTTCGATATTATTTTCAAACGTTCCGGCTTTGAGAATATCCCTTACAAATTTACCGTAGAGGAAAACGGCCATATTTGTGGGGTGCCGAAAGTCTTCAAGTGGAATTTCGTTGTTTACCGCGACATGTTCAATATCGTTTCAGCGCAGTCTGCGGCCAAGAGTCTCAATGCCAATGCTAAAATCATGGTTAATGGCAAAGAATTGCTCGACAATCGTCCGGTAACAATCTCTGAAAAAGAGGCTGCTAATGCCGAGATCAAAGTTAGTCTTAATGGGTATGAAACGGTGATTACTCATAAGAATCTCCTTAATTTCGCCGGAAAAATTAAGATTGAGCTCTCTCACTCTGAAGAAGCCCGAGTATACACCGTTACCCTTCGTAATGGTCACACTGCCGAGATGACTCTGAAATCCACTAATCTGCCTTCCAAGTCTGAAAGTCCTCTTGAGGGTTATTCCGTTGGAGAATGGAATAAGAACAAAATAGAGTTAGAATACACTAACTTCGGTGTGTTGAAGCAGCGAGCTATTGGCTTCTTGGCCGCGGTCGGTGTATTTATTGTCATCTCCATCGGCATTGCCCTCTGGGATTGGTGGGACTCCACTAACTTTAAGTGGCAAGGCTCATGGCCTTTCCTAACCACTGAAAAGGTTGCTGGTCCAAATACCAATTCTAATTCCAACGTTGGTCAGCAGAGTCAGAACATTCAGCAAGTTTCAACTCCTCCTTCTTCACCCCAACCCAAGAAGGAGCAGCCTAAAACCACTACGAAACCTGACGAAACTATTAAGTCGAATCCCGCACTCGCAATAAAATATCTTGATAACGATAAGCAAGTGTGGACTAAGGCTGAGTTAGATTCTTATCCTGAACTTAAGGGCATGTTTGAAGAACTTAACAGTTATGATGTTGAAGCCTTGAAAAAGCGCTATCAATTGGTCAAATCATCCACTGCTTTCTCAACCCTTATAAACGCAATAAATGATAATCCGAGATATCGACCCAAAGGCACTTATAATAATCCGGGAGACACTAGAATCACCGTCACAAACTATATCAAGCAGTTTAAGACTTCCACACCCCATACTGGCGCAAATGCTTCCAAAACGTCCCAACAAAGCAGGGAGAGACCTCAATCGAATCAATCTTCTAACCAAGAATCTTCAGAATTCGGCAGCCTTTTATAATGAAAACGTTTTATAAAATTATGCTCCTGATCCTTTTTGCGGTCGGAGCTGTGGCCGGAGTTCTTGTGTTTGCAAAAACACAAGTTGCTCCGCCCATGAATATTGACTTGGTTGACCAGTATCAGGACAACCTCAGATCAGATTGCTCATCTTATACTTCAATGAACGACTTCAAGAAAAGTCGCCATGAATACCTCCGTTTAGACGACAAATTAAAGCGTTTCCAGACGGAAAGCACCATTACGGATGACGTCTCTGACCAATATCGCCAACAAATTGACGGTGTATATGGTCGGGACTTAAGTACCTATGGATTCTCGCTTTTCAACTCTCCGGCATGGAATGATGGCGACATTAAGGAGTTGTCAATGATGCTTGAACAACTCAATGCGGACAAACTATCAACCGGCGAGCGTGCTGCTACTGAAGAGTTCGTTGAGAGAGCAAATAAACTCAACGAAATTAAAGACAACTATTTTGCAGCTCGTCAATTGGCCAGAAGCACTTCGTTTACCTCCATTGCCGATGCATCGTCAAAGATAAACAAGGCAAACACCTTTGCCGCAGATGAGTATCTTCATAATAATGTTGATCTTGTCTATGACTTAAGAGCCCTCCGTGGAAAGATTGCGCAATCTCATCGTGCGTATTTGACGCGTGTTGTCAATGCTGTCGGTGGTTACCGTTATGTGTCAAAGGATGAATTTAAGGTGTTAGACCATAGAGCCGATGCTGCAATAGTTGAATTTGAAGAAAAAGCGAAGAGCGTTTATGGTAGCGATACGCCGAGCATCTCTGATTTAAAATCTCGTTATATCGCATATCATAGAGAGGCTGATGCTTATTATAAGGAGGTTGAGGCCAGATCTAACTATTCGAAGTCCCCTGTAAGAAGAGGTGGCGTTTATTGATACTAAATAAATTATGAAACATTTTATTGTTGTTCTTTTAACGGTTCTAAGCATTTCATCGAATGCATACTGCCAAGAACCTGTAGCTGAAACTATCTCTAATTGCGATAGCTTAACCCACATTTTGGCGATAAAAAACGCTGTCATTGATTCGCTTACTAATGTGACCAGCATTCTAAATTCTACTCTTCAAGAGACTATAAAGTCTTCTTCCCAAGAATCAACTAAAAGAGATCGCGAGATTGAATCTCTCAAAGCACAGATTGAAAATTTGCAGAACTCCACAATAAAGACTCTTGAGGTGAAGAATGATAGTTTGCAGCGGCGCTTACTCTCTATCGCTTCATATTATATCTATCAGCCATATAACGTGTACACGATTAATAAAATCGCTCTACCGGCTTTTAATGCCACTATCGGCACGCCAGCCTACGTTAAATATCAGAATAGACTGGTCATTTTACAGAATTATCGGGCAGATATTGATGAGATTATTGAGTTTATTGAAAAGGCAAAAGAGGACATGAGTGATTCTTCAACAACTGTAAGAAACGAAAATGCAAAAATTTGTCTTGAATCTCTGATGTCTTTGCCGGCTTATACCAGATATGTCGCCTATGATGATTGGAAGAAAACATACTTAGGTGGCTATTTGAAGTCAATAATGAGTCTTTTGGAAAAACCTAACGATACAACTGCAGATAAATTAGACTCTTTAAAGATTCAATTAGAATCAGTGATTAATAATCAGTAAGAATTACTGTTCTCAGTACATTCCCAAATCATCATGTTCCTCAAAACCGCCGGGGGACTTGGTGGTTTGGGAAAAAATTGCTAAATTTGGGGGCATTTTTAGTGTG
>CAZLMV010000022.1:0-7483 GCA_964560625.1 uncultured Bacteroides sp.
GGGTTTTGAGGGCTTTTTGGGTTAGGGGGAGGGTGGCGAGCCAGGTTAGGAGGGTGGCGGCGAATTGGCCGTAGAGGAGGAGTTGGAGGCCGCGGGGGGTGGGGAGGTAGGGGAGGGTGAGGAGCAGGGCGATGAGGGCGACGGCGTCGCGGAGGAGTTCGGTGAGGACGAGCAGGCGCGCGCGGCCTATGGCGAGGAGGAAGTTGCTGTAGAGGCCGTTGAGGACCACGAAGATGCCGCGGGCCATGAGGATCTGGAAGAGCGGAATGGCGGCGTCCCATTTGGTGCCGAAAAGGAGGTGGAAAATCGGCGCGGCGAGTAAAATTGCCGCGAGGAAGGCGGGGACAGTGACGGCAATCACCGAGCGGTGAATCTTGCGGGCCATGGCTTGGAGTCGGGCGGGGTCATCCTGCACCTCGGCCAGCGCCGGGACGAACGAGGAGGTGAGCACCTGCGACACCGTCGATGTGGCCATTTTGCTCCATTTGTCGGCCTGGGTGTAGACGCCCAAGGGGGCCATGCCGATGCGATGGCCGATGAAGAAGGCGTAGATGTTTTGAAAGACGGTGTTGAGCAGCGATTGGATCATCACCCCGGAGCCCACGGCGAAGAATCCGCGAAGAATCCGCATGGAGAAGTAAATCATTGGTCGCCAGCGCACTATGATCCAAAGCAGGATGGTGCGGGCGGCGGCCATGGAGACTTGCTGCCACACCAAGGCCCAGGCGTCGGCGCGCGTCAGGGCGAGGTAAAGGCCTATGGCGGCGCCGATTATCTGGCCGACGAGGTTGGCCACGGCCACGGGGCGCACGTTCATCTGCTTGATCATGCGGTTGGTCTGCACGATTCCCGCGGCATTAAATATAAAGGTCAGAAACATCACGCGCGCCAAGGGGATGAGCCGCGCGTCGCCCTGGTTCCAGCGGGCAATCAGCGGCGCGCAAAACCACAGCAGCACGAAGAGCCCCACGGCCATGAACATGTTGAACCAGAAGACCGTGGAATAATCCCGCTCCGAGGGGTCCTTACGCTGAATCAGGGCCGAGGCAAAGCCGGAGTCGACAAACATTGACGCAAAGGCCTGAAAGACCAACACGGCGCCCACCAGGCCGAAATCTTCCTGGGAAATCAGCCGGGCCAGGATGATGCCCGTGACGGCATAAAGGACCTGAGCGGCGATTTTGTCGACCAGGTTCCATTTTATGGCGCCTTTGGTTTTCTGCTTAAGGCTGGCGGGGTCAGGCACTTGGGAGTTATTCGATCATCTGGAGCTTTACGCCCACGGTTTTCTGCTTGATGTCGGGGGTGCCTTTGACGTAGACCGTGCCGGAGCCGGCGCCCTTGATGGTGAGGTTTTTGACGGCCCAGACGCCTACGGTGCCTGTGCCGGTACACCAGACGAATCCCTCGGTAGCGCGCAGGGCGTCGGCCTGGATCACACCGGTGCCGGTGAGCTTAAGGTTTGCCTTGTTGCAGTCGCCGCTCAGGGCTATGATGCCGTGGCCGGAGATGATGGAGGCGTTGACCTCGCCGGCTTTGATGGCGCGCACGCTGATGCGTCCGTTGCCAATGATGCGGGCGGAAAACTGCGCCCCGGCGGCGGGGGAATTGAGAATCACCGTGGAGTCGCCTTCATTGTCCACCTTGGTCAGATATGACGAGTAGACCCTGACGGAGGGGAGATTCTGAGGCGTGGAAATCTGCTCGGCGGGGATGTTCATGCGCAGGGTGAGCTTGCGGGCGGATCCGGAGGCTTCAACCCAGCTGAGCTGCTCCTCGGCGGCGCCGGAGATGACGATGAGCCCGGCGCTATCAGGCGCGGAGACATACTCCACATTCAGCGGCCCGCGCACACGAAGCTCCTGGAAATCACCGGTTTGCAGCGTCAGCGGCCCGGCGGCAAAGGCCGAGCAGACGCTGAGGATAATGGCGGTTAAAAAAGCTGTGAATTTCATTCAGAGATCAGTGGATAAAGCGGATGTTGCGGCTCGCATTGGGGGAGATGTTGACCACTCCGCCCTTTGATTGCTTTTTGATGACGATTTTGCCCACTCCAGAGTTGGTGATGACCATGGAGTTGGTGGACTGGCGCACGCCGGTGATGTCGCCGGTGCCGGAATTGGAGATGGTGGCGTCTGACGACTTGATTTTGGCCTCGACATCGCCCGTGCCCATATTCATGATGGTCAGGTCAATGGCCTTGCCGCCGTCGATGTCTACGTCGCCCGTGCCCTTGTTTAAAATGGTGAGCTTCTTGATGTTGATTGACTTGATGTCGACGTCGCCGGTGCCGGTATTGTTGATTTTCAGGGTGCCGGGGATGTTGAGTTTGCCGCAATCAATGTCGCCGGTGCCGGAGTTGGTGATCTCGTTGATATGGCCGGAATAATAGACCTTGACCTTCGACACCTTATAATTACGCCGGCGGTTGGTCTCGATGGTCAGTTTGCCGAAGCGATTGACGGAGATTTTCAGCGGCATTTCGATTTCCGACGATGAGTAGGTGATGCGGTTGCCGCCGTTGGCCGCGTAGATGAGTTCGACGTTGGCCTCCGAGGAGTTGACAATGGAGGTGATGGCGCGGTCGGCGCGGATTTCATAATTTTTTGCGGCCATGAGCAGGGGGAGGGCCACAAGAAGCAGAGAGATGATGCGTTTCATAATGATTCGGGGTAAAATTCGTGTTGTACTTGGTCAATAAGTTTGAGGAGCGACTCGGGGTCGGGGGTCTGGAGCATTTGGATGCGGGTTTGGCGGAAATTCGGCAGGCCCTTGAACAGGGGCGTCACGGCAAGGTGGCGGCGGATGTGGAGGATTCCGCGCAGGGGGTCTATGCGCTCCACGCTTTCGCGGATTTGGCGGCGCAGGAGGTCAAATTGGGCGCCGACGGGGAGGGGTTCGCGCCCGGTGAGCTCGGCAAAAATCCAGGGCGCGCCGATTGACGCGCGGCCCACCATCACGCCGTCCACGCCATAGCGCTCAAAGGCGTCAATGACCTGGGCGCGAGTGGAGATGTCGCCGTTGCCAATCAGGGGGATTCTCAGCCGCGGGTTCTCCTTGACGCGGGCAATCATTTCCCAGTCGGCCTGTCCGGTATACATCTGCGAGCGGGTGCGCCCGTGGACGGTAAGCGCTTGAATACCACAATCTTGCAGCTGCTCGGCGAGGTCCACGATGATGCGGCTGTCATGGTCCCACCCGAGGCGCGTTTTTACCGTTACGGGGACGTTGACGGCCTTGACCACGGCTGAGGTGATGGCGAGCATCTTGGGGATGTCGCGCAGCATGCCGGCGCCGGCGCCCTTGCCTGCCACTTTCTTCACGGGGCAACCGAAGTTGATGTCAAGGATGTCGGGCCGGGCCTCTTCGACGATTTTTGCGGCCTCGACCATCACTTCCGGCTCGCGGCCATAGATCTGAATGGCCACGGGGCGCTCTCGGGGGTTGATTTCGAGCTTGCGGGTGGTGGCGGCAATGTTGCGGATCAGGGCGTCGGCGCTGACAAACTCCGTGTAGACCATGTCGGCGCCTGACTCCTTGGCAATCAGGCGGAAAGAGGCGTCAGTGACGTCTTCCATCGGCGCGAGCATCACCGGGCGCTCGCCAAGGTCAAGAGTGCCTATCTTCATAAGGTAATGCTTTCAGCGTCAATGTGTTTGCTCAGAAAAAGCGAGCCCATTTCCGAGAATTTGGCGGCCGACTCGGTGGTCAGGTAGCGGCAGGTGCCTCCGCGGCTGATTTTGGCGTCCATTTCCGGGTGGCGTACGAGGTAGTCGCGCAGCGAGCGGGCCACGATGTCGCCCTGAGTGATCACCTTAACTTCCCGAGGCACAGCCTTTTGGATCTTGCGGATGAGCAGCGGATAGTGGGTGCAGCCCAGAAGCGCGGTGTCGATTCGCGGGTCGGCGTTCAGGAGCATGTCCACGTACTTATGCACGAAATAGTCTGCGCCGGGGCTGTCGGCCTCGCGATTTTCCACCAACGGCACCCACATGGGGCACTCCTGGCCCGTCACCTTGAAGTCCGGATAGAGCTTGCTCACCTCCATTTCGTAGCTGCGCGAGCGGATGGTGCCGGGGGTGCCGAACACTCCGATGTGGCCCGTATGGGTCAATCCGCCGAGGGCTTCCACCGTCGGGCGGATGATTCCGAGGACGCGCCGCGAGGGGTCTAAGGCGGGCAGATCGTTCATCTGAATGGTGCGCAACGCCTTGGCCGAGGCCGTGTTGCAGCCTAAGATGACGAGGTGGCACCCCTCTTCAAAGAGGCGCCTGACGGCCTGGAGCGTAAACTGATAAACCACCTCGAAGGAGCGGGTCCCGTAAGGGGCGCGCGCATTGTCGCCCAAGTACAGGTAGTCCGGTTCAGGCATCAGCCGCCTGATTCCCTCGAGGATGGTCAGCCCTCCATAGCCGGAGTCGAAAATGCCGATGGGGCCGGGGGCAGTGGGGAGGTTCACTTCTGATTTTTCAGGATGTCGCGGATTTCGGTCAGCAGCACTTCCTCCTTGGTGGGTTCGGGAGCGGGTGCAGGAGCTTCCTCTTCCTGCTTTTTGAACTTCATCATGACGCGAATGGCGATGAAGATGCTGAACGCGATGATCAGGAAGTCAACAATGTTTTGGATGAACATGCCGTAGTTGAGGGTCACGGCCTCCTTGACGATTTCGCCGTTGGCGTCGAGTTCAGCGGCGCTGAGTTCGCTGTGGAGCTCGTTGAAGTTGACGCCGCCGGTGGCGAGGCTCACGCAGGGCATGATCACGTCGTTAACTAAGGAGGTCACGATCTTGCCGAACGCGCCGCCGATGATTACGCCGACAGCCATGTCGACGATGTTGCCTTTCATGGCAAATGCTTTGAAGTCTGATAAGAAGCCCATGGCCTTTAAGTTTTAAGTTTTAAGTTTTAAGTTTTAAGTTTTAAGTTTTAGGGGGAATAAGAATTATAAGATTTATAAGACTTATAAGATTTATAAATTTTACTTTTTACTTTTTATTTTGTACTTTGTATTTTAGATGAATGAGTCCTTGAAGCCGAGGAAGTAGAGGACGCCGTCGAGGCCGATGGTGGAGAGGCTTTGTTCGGCGGTGGCTTTGACTTTGGGTTTGGCGTGGAAGGCGATTCCGAGGCCGGCGGTGGCGAGCATGGGGAGGTCGTTGGCGCCGTCGCCCACGGCAATGGTCTGTGCGATGTTGACGTTTTCCACCTGAGCCAAAAGTTTCAGCAGCTCGGCCTTGCGGCGTCCGTCGACCACGTCGCCAAGGTATCTTCCCGTGAGTTTGCCGTCGGGTCCGACCTCTAACTCGTTGGCATACACATAGTCAAAGCCGAATTTCTGCTTCAGATAGTTGCCGAAGTAGGTGAATCCGCCTGACAGGATGGCGGTTTTGTAGCCCGCGCGCTTGAGCACGGTCATCATCCTTTCGAGGCCCTCGGTGAAGGGCAATTTCTCGGCAATATCCTGCATCACGCTGACGTCCAAGCCTTTAAGCAGGGCTACGCGCTCGGTGAAGCTCTCCGTAAAGTCGATTTCGCCGCGCATGGCCCGCTCGGTGATTTCCTTGACCTTGTCGCCCACTCCGGCGCGCATGGCCAACTCGTCGATCACCTCGGTTTCGATCAGCGTCGAGTCCATGTCGAAGCAAATCAGGCGGCGCGTGCGGCGGAAGACGCTGTCTTCCTGAAAGGAGATGTCGACGTTGTGGGCCGACGCGATTTCGAGGAATCGGCGGGAGATGTCGGAGCGGTCGGCGGGATTGCCGCGCACGGCCATTTCGATGCAGGTTTTGCTTCGGGGGCCGACGTCTTGCTTCAGCGAGATGCGCCCAGTCAGTCGCTTAATGTTCTCAATGTTAAGTCCTTGGCGGGCCACTTCGGCGGTCAGCACGGCAATGTGTTCGGCCGTCAGCCGGCGGCCGAGCATGGTGATGATCCAGCGGCTCTTGCCCTGCATGCTGACCCATTTTTCGTAATCGTCGGGGTCGAGAGGCGTGAACCGCGCAATGAGGTTGAGCTCCGCGGCTTTGAAGAGCAGCTCCTTGAGGATATAGCCCGAGCGCTGAGAGTCGGTTTTGATCAGTATGCCGAGGCTAAGATAGTGGTGGATAGTACTTTGGCCGATGTCAAGAATCGTCGCGTCGTGGCGCCCGAGGATTGCGGTGAGCTGCGACGTGATGCCCGGGCGGTCCGGCCCGGTGATGTTGATGAGGATCAGTTCGAGTTCGGCGGTCGGGGTCATGGCGGTCAGGAGTGATATTTGATGAGTCCGTCCATGGGGCGGCCTATGATGTCAAAAACTGAACATTCGCGCTCAAACACGAAGTAAACCTCCTCCTTCAGCGCCTCGGCCACTCCGCCCACGAAGCCCAAGCGCTTGTGGCCGTAATGGCAGAGCACGTTCCAGTAAAGCTCCCAGAAGGAGTCGTGGACCGGCTTGCGCAGGAAGTGAAAGTCCGGAATATGGCGCGCAATGAAGGGCACCATCGACGCCAAGAAGCGGTTCGGGTACGGCTGGCGGTAAACGTGGTCAAGGACGTCGGAATAGGTCAGCCCTGTCTCCTGCTCGAAAAGCGAGCGCACCTCCGGGTCAAATTCGCCGCGGTAAAGCAGGCGCAGAAAGCGCCGGCCAATGTCGGCGCCGGAGCCTTCGTCGCCTATGGAGAAGCCCAAGGGCGGGATGTTGCGCTCGATGGTGTAGCCATTATAAAAGCCGGAGTTGGACCCCGTGCCGAGGATCACGGCCACGCCATATTCATGACCTGGATAAAGGGCTCGGGCAGCCCCCAAGAGGTCAGACTCCACCTCCACCTCAAAGCGGGCGGGAGGCAGGGCGCTGCGGACCTTTTCGCGAACCTCGGCGCCGGTCATCCCCGCGCCATAGAAGTGGACGTGGGTCAGTTCGGGCCATTCCTGCTCGCTGAAAATCGCCTTGAGCTCGTCGGCCGATGCCATCAAGGCATTGACTCCGGGGCGCTCCCATTGGCGCACGGAGCCGTCCGGTGCCAAGAGGCACAGGTGCATTTTGGAGCTCCCGGAGTCAATGATCAGTTTCATTTATATTCGGTGGGTTTTTTCAGGCCGGCGCGGCTGAAATACTTGGTCAGAGTGGCGTTGATGTTGATTTTCTTGCCGAGGTTGCCGGGGTTGTCCTGGAGATTGAGGGCCGTGCGGATTGCGCCCGCGGGGAGTTCCACGGGGATGCACTTTGCATAGTCCGTCTCGGAGGCCGACGGGGCAAGAATCAGGTTGGTGGCAGCAGCGCCGGTGGCGCCGAACTGAGCGGCGGAGTTGACCATGGAGCCGACGATGTAACCCTCGGTCCAGCCGACGATTGAGCCGTCGAGGCAGTTCAGGGCAATCACGTCGGCCACGTCATAAGGCTTGGCCTCGGTGCCGTCGCCCTTGGTGTCGCCCGAGGGGGGAGTCACGGGGGTGTCGCCCGAGCCGGAGCCGGAGCCGCCTTCGAGTTCATAGGCGGTGGGATC
>CAZLMV010000022.1:7583-18630 GCA_964560625.1 uncultured Bacteroides sp.
GGGTGTCGCCCGAGCCGGAGCCGGAGCCGCCTTCGAGTTCATAGGCGGTGGGATCCTTGACGCCGGGCAGGCCGAAATACTTGGTCAGCGTGCCTTCAATCATCAAGACTTTGCCCACGTTGCCGGGGTGGTCCGAGAGGTTCAGCGCCGTGCGCAGGTCGCCCACGGGGAGCTGGATGGCCACGGTCTTGTTCTTGTCGGTCTCATTGGGGTCGTCGGCAAGGGCGATGTTAGTCATCGTGGCGCCGGCGCCGGGGATGAAGGCCGAGTTCTGGTCATAGTCGTAGAAGCCCACGATGTAGCCCTTGACCCAGGACTTGGAGCCGGGGTTGCCGAGGGCGATCACGGAGGCGCAATTGTAGGGCGAAGCCTTGGTGCCGTCGCCTTGGCCGCCGGAGGGGGGAGTCACGGGGGTGTCGCCCGAGCCGGATCCGGAGCCTTCGCCGTTGAGCTTATAGGCGGTGGCATCCTTGACGCCGGGCAGGCCGAAATACTTGGTCAGCGAGCCCTGAATGGCGAGCTTCTTGCCGAGGTTTTCGGGATGGTCAGCAAGGTTGACGGCCGAGCGGATGTCGCCCACGGGGAGCTGCACGGCCACGGTCTTGTTCTTGTCGGTCTCGTTGGGGTCGGCGGCAATGGCCACGTTGGAAACCGAGGCGCCGGCGGTGGAGTTCACGAGGGCGGAGTTGTTGTCATAGTCGTAGAAACCAACGATGTAGCCCTCAACCCAGGCGGTGGTGCCGGGATTGCCGAGGGAGATCACCTGAGTGACGTTGTAGGGGTGGTCTTCCGAGCCGTCGCCGCTTTCAACCGGCGCATTGGGGTCTTCGATTTCAATGCCTTCGATCTGGAAGGTGGAGGGGGTGCCGGAGTTGTTGATCACGGCATTTGCGCCCATTTCCTTGGTGATTTTGCCCTGCACGTTGAGCCATTTGCCAAGGTTTTCGGGGTTGTCCACGAGGTTGCCATATTCGGCAAGGGCGGTGCCCTGCGGGAGGGTCACGAGCATGATGTCGTCGATGGTGTAGTTATCCACGTCGTCGACCATCACCAAGGTATTGTTCATGATGAAGGGCTCGGTGGTCCAGATGTCGCTGAGGGTCTTGACGTCGGTCACTTCGGGGGCGAGAGTGCCGATGATGAAGCCCTTGACCCAGCCGGAGGTGTTGCCGGCGGCGGCGATGGCGGCGGCTTCCTTGACGGAGTAGGGGTCATTCTGCGCGCCCTTGTTGGTGGGGTTGCCGATGTTCATCAGGCCGTCGGCCGAGTTGAGGATCAGCTGCCAGTTGCCGTTGTAATAGTCCAGGATGCCGACAATGTCGAATTCCTCGGCGGGCAGCGGCGTGTTCCAGAACTTGGAGTAGCCGGAGGTGCGCACGGTCAGCTGCGTGTCGCCCACGTTGAGCGCCTGGTTTTGCTCGGCGCTGACGGAGGTCTTATAGTTGGCGCAGAGTTTTTCGCCTTCCACACCGGCGTTGGCAAACTTCACGTTGTTGATGCGCACCAAGCGGCTCTGCCACTGCTGCAATTCTGCGGGCGATGAGCCGATGGAGCTGAAGTTTTCAATCAGCACGGGCTGCGCCTCGGCAGCGTCAGGCTCGGGCAGGCCATTGAGCTCGCAGTGAGAGTTAAAGAGCTCGGGAGCCATGAATGAGGTCTGCCAGGTGTTGCCGTTGGCATACCAGGAGGGGAAACCTAACTGGAAGCAGCCGGCATACTTACCGGCATACATGCCCGTGAGGTCGATGACCAATTCCTGGCCCACGCGATGGGTCAGGTAGAGGTTATACTGGTTGATGCTCATGGCAAGGGCGGCGGTGCCGTCGCAGATAATGAGCTTCTTGAAGACGTTGCCGTCATAGTCGCTGGAAATCACGCGGCCCTTGATTACGTAGTGCGAGCCGTCTTCCTTTGCGGGGATTTCGTCGCAATAATTTTGGGCGTCGTCCTGCCAGAACAGGGCCTTGAAATCGGCAATCGAGATGTTGGCCTGCTGAGTGGCCACGGGGACCTCGAGCTCCGTTTCGTCAAACTTGTCCTGACAGCCGGTCAGCGCGGCGGCGCCGAGAACTAAGGCGGATAGATATTTGAAAATCTTCATATTTTGACGTTATTTGGATTTGAAAAGAGTGGGTTTGACGCCGCGTTCATCGGGATACCAGCCGTAGGACTTGTATTGGGGGTCATACTGCATGGTCTTGTTCATGGCGAGGTTGGTAATGGTGGCTTGGCCGTTGGCGTCGACGTTGACTGACCAGTAGAAGCCGGAGTCAGCGGCGTCGAGCGTGGCGCTCAGGTTGATGCTGTTGTAGGTGCCGGTCATCATCAGGTAGCGGCCGTCGGCGTTCTGAATGGTCCAGCCGGCGTCGGTCAGGGTGAAGGTGAAGCCGTTTGCCGTGTTTGAGGCGGTGATGGTGCCGTCGGCGGCCGGGGTGCAGTCTGCAACGTTCAGATAGCCATAGTTTTTGTCGGCGGTGAAGGCCGTGCCGATCTTATTGTCGGCCCAGAAGGCATAGACGCCGCCGGAAGTGATTTCAGTGACCTTGACGAAGGTGGAGCCTTCGCCGGGGGCGGGGGTGTCAGCGCCGCTGCCAAGGGTTTCGCCGTCGAGGATAGCCTCGGTGCCGTTTTTGACGCCCGGGAGGCCGAAATAGGCGGTCAGGTCGCCGCAAATGGCCAATTCCTTGCCGAGGTTTTCGGGATGGTCAGCAAGGTTGACACCCGAGCGGATGGCGCCCACGGGGAGCTGCACGGCCACGGTCTTTTCCTTGTCAGTCTCGTTGGGGTCGGCGGCCAAGGCTACGTTAGAGTTGGCGGCGCCGGAGGCCGAGGTGACGAGGCTGGAGTTATTGCTATAATCGTAGTAGCCAACGATGTAGCCCTTGACCCAGGCTGCGGTGCCGGGGTTGCCGAGGGTCAGCACCTGGTCCACGCTGTAGGGCGAGTCCTTGGTGCCGTTGTTGGTACCCACTGAGGGGTCGTCGCCGGTGCCGGGCTCGTCGGCGCTGCCGTCGAAGCCCGAAAGACCCTCGAAGTCAACAAGATAGAGCGCCCACTGGCTCTGGCGGTTCACGCCCTGATACTTGTAGCAGAGAATACCCGTGGCGTTGCCGCGTCCGGCGGGAACGGCCTCGTAGGCAAAGTCGGCATACGAGCTGATGGGCAGATACATCTTGTGGCCCTCAGAGTCCGTGATGGTGTGGTAATAGGTGTTGCTGTTAATCGGCATGGCCGGGTTGACGAAGGGGAGGCCCGCGCCGTCGATGGTCACGTCTTCAAAGGTCACCAGCATGTGGCCATACTTGATGAGGTCCTCGGCGGAGGTGGCGTTGATGATGTCGCCCATCTGGAGCACTGCGGGCTCGATGCCGCCGTTGCCGGGGAGGCCGTTGAGCTCCACGTGTTCCTGGAACGTGGCAAGCTCTATGCGTCCGGATTCCCAGACCTGGCCGGCTTCATACCATTCAGGCTTGCCGACGAGCAGCTCCGTGTTCCATTTGCCGATGTTCATCTCCGTGAGGTCCACGACCAATTCCTGGCCTACCTTATAGGAGGAGCTCAGCGACGAGGCATCGATGGAGAAGCCGAGAGCGGCGGTTTCGTCCTGGATGTAGAGATACTTATAGATGTTGCCGCTGACGTCTACGCCCGTCACGCGACCTTTGACAATGACGTGTTCGCCCTCAGAGGTGAGGCCGATTTCCTTGATGTAGTTTTTCTCGTTGTCCCAATATTGGGTCTTGACGTCGAGAATCGTGCTGTTGACCTGGCTGAGCATCGGCGCTTCGGGAACCACCATGGGGGGCAGCACCGGATCCTCATGACAGCCGACCATGGCCAGCGTGCCTAAGGCGAGCAGCGGAAGAATTTTATATGTTTTCATTCTTGGGAAAGCATTATGAGTTAGTGGTTTTAGAAGCGCACGCCGATGTTAAGGAACACTTTGGTGCCCTGGGCATAGCTGATTTTGTTGGGATATTTGTTGACGTCCCAGGTCTTGGTGTCCAAGCGTCCCTGCTGCCACACGTTGTTTTGGATGTTGCGGTTGTTCAGGACGTTGTCCACGTTGAGGTTGATGTTCATCGAAACCTTGCGGGTCAGGTAGAGGAGCTTGCCGATGGAGACGTTGAGCACGAAGGCGTTGTTCATCTTATCCTGGCGGGTGATTTCCTCCATTTTTTCGAGCAGGGCTTCCTCGGTGGGGTATGATTCCCAGAGCGTGGGCTGCACTTCATGATAGCGCGGGGCCAACTTGACGTAGCTGCTGCACATATAAGAGGCGTTCACGCCGAGGAACCAGCTCTTCGGAGCGGCCCAGTCCAGGCCGATGTTCACGGCCGTCTGCGGGGTGCCGCCCACGCGATAGTTCTTCAGATAGATGGTCTGAGTCGTGTCCGGCTCCATGCCGTTCTCAAAGGAGCGGGTGCCCTGGGGGTTGTTTTTGTAGCGATAGGAGGCCACGGTTCCGGCCAAGGTTGCCGTCAGCGAGGGGAGAATCTTGTAGGCCATGCCCACTTCGATGCCCTTGTTGGTGCGTCGAACTCCGCTCAGAACGTAGTTGGTGAAGGCCGAGTAGTTGTCGTCATAGAACGAGGTACGCTCAATGGCGTCGTAGAAGTCGGTGTAGTAGGCCGTGATCGTGCCGCGGAAGCGCGAGTAGTTCCAGCCATAGGAGGCGTCGACGCTGAAGATGCGTTCATTCTGCGGGTTGGCAATGGCCGTGTCCTTGATGCGGGGAGCAATGTAGATGCTCTCAATCAGCGGAGCGTAGGTGCCATATTCGATGTGGCCCATCAGGTAGTTTTTGCCGTCGGGCTTGTAGGTCAGGCCGCCCTTGATTGCGGCGTTGTCAAAATGGTGAGTCTCGCCGCGGCCGAAGGAGTTTTCCGGGGCGCGACCGTTGCGCATGTTGCCGTAGCGATAGAATTGGGTCATCGACATTTCCATGCCGTAGTTGAAGTCCCAGCGCGCAAGCTGAATGCGGTTTTGGGCGAAGGCGTTGATCTTCCAGACGTTGAAGTCATAGTCATAGCCGAACTTGTCGCCCACTCCGACGTGGCGGTTCGGATGGTTGATGTCGTTTTGCAGGATGCCCGGCACGATGGTGCTCTCGCTGTTTGAGTACGGGTCGATATCCAACCAGAATTCGCCGCCAAGGAGATCCTTAACCGTCTTGTAATAAGAGGCTTTGGCATAGCTGGCGCTCAATCCGGCCTGAAGGGTCATCCAGGAGTTGAGGCGGGCATTGACCGTCGAGCCGATTTGCGCCTGGATGTTGTTGCTGTGGCGCTTTTCAAGGATGTAGCTCGAGCCGAGTTTCTGGTCCTCGGTGCGGTTGGCGTTTTCAATGTTGTTGAGTTCGTTGACCAAGTAGAGGCGGTCCCAGTTGATCTGACGGTAGCTTTCGTCGTGGCGCCAGAGGTCTTCGATGTATTCGCTCTGAGCCGTCGGTTCGCCGTCGCTCAGGAAGTAGCTCGGCAGGTTGCGATAGTAGTCCGGACGGGGGTCGGAGGCGTTAAACCAGTTGATGGCCGAGGTGGAATAATTCACCGAGCGGAACATCGCCGAGGTGGTCAGCGTCGTGCCCTTGTCGTTCTTGTAGAGCCAGGTCAGCATCGCCGTCGGGTCAAAGGTCTCGATGACGCGGGCCGAGCGCTTTTTGCCGTCATAGTAGCCCCAGTTGGGGTTGTAGAGGTTCGTGCCGGCAAGGTCATATGCCTCCTGATAGGTGGCCGAGGCCGAGGCGCGCTGAGTCGGGGCGCCCCACGCCGTAAGAGTCAGTGAATGATGGGGGTTGATCACCTTGCCGAGGCTCAGGAAGAGGCCTGCGCTATTGTAGAACGTGCCTTTGACCACGCCCTCGTTGGCATAGCGGCCGATGGCGCTCAGTGTCAGGCCCCAGCCATGCTTGTTGATGCCGGTGGAGTAGGTGGCCATGGCGCGAAGCATGTAGTTGCTGTTCGTGTAAGCCACGGAGCCGTTGAAACCGGGAGCATAGTCAGAGGTGATGGTCGAGATGTTGCTCGAACCGCCGATGGCGCCGAAGCCATAGTTGGAGGCCCCGAGGCCGATGGTCGTCGTCTTGTTGCGGAAGGCGCGTGAGGTCATGCCGCCGAGGCTCGAGTAGTTGAACCGACCGCGAATGGGGTCGTTCATGTCCAGGCCGTTGATGTAAGTGGTCTGATACTGATTGTCGTAGCCGCGGAAGCGGAAATACATGGTCGAGAAATTATAATTCGACGCATTATAATATATATTGTCGCTGGCGCCCGTCAGTGAAGCCACGGCTTGGCCGGCGGCCTCTTCGTCCTCAAGGGCTGCTTCGTCAAACAGCAGATCCTCCTGCTCTTCGAAAAATTCATTGACCACGTTGGTGCCCTGCAGTTTGATGGGGCCGAAGTCTAAGCGCTGGCCTGCCTTGAGGTCCGCACCCTGAATCACTGTGGAATAATAACCGGGGGCCGCGGCGCTCAGGTTGTAGCTGCCTGCATTGGCTCCGGTGATTAAGAACTGACCCTCAGCGTCTGACTGGCTGCTGAGGTTTTGCCCCACGAGGGTAACCGTGGCCCCCGAAATCGGGTTGCCCGTGTAGGAATCCACAACAGTGCCGGTCACAGATGACGTCTGCGCCCAGCCCGTAGAGATGCCAATTATACCCATAAAGAGCGATAAAAGCTTCAATCTCATAAATAGAAATAAATGTGATGTTTAGTATATACTGCTGCAAATTTACGCATAATCCCCGTAACTACCAAATTTTTTTCACCGGAGGGCCCATAGCGCCAGGGCTTTGCTGCGAAAATTTCTTAGACCAGAGTCCCGGAGCCCCAGGGGTTAGCTTCCTCCTGGGGCTCCGGGACTCTGGTCTTAAAAAACTCAGCGGCAAAACCCTGGTTCTCTGGGTCCCTGGTCGAAATATTTATTCGGCGAAGCTTACGCTGACGGCGCCGGTTTGCTTGTTGACGAGGATGATGGAGGCGGGGAGGACGATGGCCATGTGGGTGCCGAGGTCTTCGGCGCCGATGATGCGCTCGATTTCCACGCTTTTCAGGGGGCCGGCGCCCTGGGCGAAGGTCAGGCGGTCGCCGTCGAAGTCCATGTGTTCGCTGTCGAGGGCAAACATCATCAGGGCGTTGAGGTTGCGGTCCAAAACTAAGTCGGCGTCAACGGGAAGGGCAACAAACTTGTCGTATACTTTATTGATAGTGGCGGAGTTAATCATCGTTATCTTATTTTTGAGGGTTGTTTTTTCGTTTTTACACAAGCCAAACATTCGCCCCGAGGGAAAGGTTTTGCGTGTAACTTCTATGTAACATCCTTTTGACATCTCCGTAACATCCACCCTAAAAAGCAGTGATTGTGAGCCACTTCATCCATTTCCCGCCGAACTTGACCGCAAATGGCGGATTTTTATTAATTTTGCACCAAAATTCTCAATCGATATGGCAAATAATAATGAAATACTGAAGCGCGTGCGCGAGAAGGTCGGCCTCGACATGTCGCGCAGCTCCGATTTTGACACCCTGTCGCAAGCTATCCGTGACCAAACCCACGAAAACTTGGGCATTAATACCCTCAAAAGGCTCTTCGGCTTCAAGACCGAGAAGGTCGTGCCCCGACTGTCGACCATGGATATCATTGCGCAATATCTTGGCTTCGCGGACTATGACTCGATGATCAGCGACCTCGGCGAGGAGGCCGACATCTCCCTCTTCACTCCGGTGGATTGCGTCGAGGTGCAGGACTTGGAGAAGGGCACCCAGCTGCGAATCTCTTATGACCCCAATCGGGTGTTTTTCCTGACCTATATCGGCGACTTCAATTTCATTGTCAACGAGGCCGAGGGGAGCCATAACATTCGTCGCGGCGACCTGCTGACCATCACCCAGTTAGCCGTTGGCCACAGGTTTGTGGTGGCCCACGTGGTGCGCGACGGCGAAGACCTCGGCTCTTACGAGTCCGCAAAATTCCGCGGCCTTAAGTCCGTGGAAATCTTTGAGTAAGGGGGTTACTGAATCTCGCGCCCCTCGGCCCGGAAGCGGCGCTCAATCTCGTGGCCAAACTCTCTCAGCTCCGGGGTGGCGCGGCGCGTATAGCCCGTGTAAGCCTTTGAGTATGACATTATTCGCGCCGTCTCCCGCTCGGTCAGCCCCGGATATGATTCCTTGAGAATCTCGTGGGCCTCGATGATATATTCATCGGCCATGTCGCCATGGCGGCGCACGGCGTCTAAGAGCGCCTGCCCCGACAGCGAGGCGTCATTTTTCATCCCCTGGAGGCGGTCCAAGTCCTCCATGAGCTTCGCAAACGAGGGCTGAATCCGTCTGTCAAGAAACGCGGCAATGGCCTGCGCCCGGGCGTGAGGGTCCGCCGGCGCCTCCGCAGCCGGCTCAGCCGTGGGCAATGGGGCCGTCAGCGCATGGGCCGCAGTGTCAGCCGGGGTCTCTACTGCCGGCTCGGCCGCGGTCGCCTCCTTCTGCGGTTGGCGGAAAAGAAAAAAATATGCCCCCGAAAGGCCGATGGCTATGACTATCAACAGCGTGATCAGCAGCGCTTTATGCGGCTTAGGCGTGGAGTCCAAAATCGCGAGTAGCTCCTCGCAATTGGAGTCCGGGTCATAGCAGGACTTGATAAACTTGTTATACTGGCTGAACTTGAACCCCTCGACGTCGTTTTTCAGCCGCTCGGCCACCATCCCGATGCCATGGAAATCAAGGTTGACGCTCCCGACGTTGGCCGAGGTGAACCCGTATTTCCCCGGGTCGCCCGACGTGTCGCTCATCGCGTCCGTGTAGCTTTTGTCAAAGTCCACAAGCACCAAGTTCTTATTGTTGGAGGTGATCATGATATTGTCCGGCTTGATGTCGCAGTGGACCACGTTGTGGCGATGCAGATAATCCACCACCTCCACCAACTCATGAAGCATCCTGACCACATTCCTCTCCGACGTCAGCCACGGGTCATTCCCCCGGATCATCTCCTCCAAGGTCATGCCGTCAATATAGTCCATCACGATGAAATCATGATGAAACTCCCTGTATTCCGGCAGCGACGGATGGTGAAGCCGCGTCCCTATTTCAAACTCCTTGTCAAGCGCGTCAAGATGGATGGGCTTATAGCGAAATTCCTCTTTAAGCCTTTTAATGAAGACATTACGCCGCTGCCAGCGAGTGCGGTAGATATCACACGTTGATCCGCCGGCCGGCAGCTTGATGATGTCATCAAAGTTGATCTCGTCCGCCGTATAATCATCAGCATGTTTGATAAATTTCGACATATCTTTTCTTTCGTTCAGCAGGGCAAAGTTACTGACTTTTAACCACAATTCCAACCACCCAATTTCAAACGGATGAAGTGGATGGCCCTTTCCCTCTGGATATTTGCTAATTTTGTCATGGGAAAACCCTGAATTTCAAACGGATGAAGTGGACGCAGGCTTTTCTCGGGATATTCACTAATTTTGCACCGCAAATTCATCATTCATTTATTCATTTATTCATTCATTAACTTACGCATTATGGCTATAGTTTGTTGGAGCATCGTTGCTCTCTGTCTCATGTTCGGCCTCATTGGCTGTTTTATCAACAAGTTCCCCGGCCCGCTGTTGGTCCTCATCGCTACTCTCGTGGCCCGCTTTGGCCTCGGCATCGGAGCCGTTTCGTGGCTCGTAATCCTCGTGGTGGCCCTGCTCTATGTGGCCAGCGTCGTTATCAATAAGGCCGTGCTGCCCAAGCTCATGGCCAAGCTCCACGACTTCTCCAATGCCGCAAGCTGGGGATGCACCGTCGGCGTGATCCTCGGCCTCCCCTTCCTCGCCGTCGACACTAACAGCGCCCCCCTCATCATCCTGCTGCTCATCCTCACCTTCATGGTGATGCCTTACCTCTTTGCGTTCATCTTCGAACTCATCAAGGTCAAAAATGCCGGCGTCGCCGTCAAAGCCGCCGGCTCGGCCTACGCCGTCTACGCCGCCAGCACCATCGTCAAGCTCCTCGCCTTCGTCTACGCCGTCTACGCCATCTTCAACGTCTAAACGGCAAACGCCCCGCGCCGCGCGAAATAACTGGGGTGGGCACCCGCCCTCGGGTGCCCGGCGCGCGACAAAGCAGCCGCCGGACGGCGGCTGAGGCTATTGGTAGCCCCGCGGCTTGCCGCGGGGTTTGACGCACCCACCTAACCCATGCGCCCGCCGGACGGTGGGCGCGGCCCTTATATTCCTCGCGAAGCCACGACCGCCGTCCGGCGGCCGCAAGGAGGAGGGGCTGTCGCATTATACCCCGCGGCAAGCCGCGGGGCTACCGATAGCCGGAGCCGCCGTCCGGCGGCTCCATCCAAGCGAACCTCGGGCGCCCGGTACGCGACAATGCGCCTCTCCTCGCGCCGCAAATATAACTCCTATAAGACTTATAAATCTTATAAAAATTATGCGCGCCCCTGCCGCCGCAAGATTCGCGGAGTTGGGGCGCGCTTGGGTGGTGCGGATGGCGGATTAGTCGCGGCCGAGGTATTTTTTGGCTTCGGCCTTGATGGAGGTGCCGTCGGCGGGGTTGACGATATCGTCGATGCGATAATGGCCGTCAACGAGCTGAACCGTTACGGTTACGTAGCCCTTGGGGCCGAAGCCGCCGCCGTAGACGTCGGCCGTAGCGGTGCCGTCGGGGTTCAGCTTTACGTTCTTGACTTCCTTGGCTGAGTCGTCGGGGTCCTGCGAGAAGGTCCACATGCTGTAGTCAATCCAGCCCATTTCGTCGCCCATCTTGAAGGCGGTCATTTCGGCTGAGCCAACATAGCTCAAAAGGTCGGAGGTCATGTAAGATTCCTGCATCTCCATGGTGTTCGAATACATATCCATCAGCTCGGAGATTACTTGCTCTTCGTTTTGCTCGATGGCGGGGGTGGCAGCCTCCGTGGAGGCAACCTCCTCGGTCTGCTCGGTGGTTTCTTCGGCGTTGTCGGCCGATGACGTCGACTTAGAGTCGCAGGCGCTCAGCGCAACCATGGCGCCAAGACCCAACACAAAATAAAACTTCTTAATCATAACTCTTAA
>CAZLMV010000023.1:0-6157 GCA_964560625.1 uncultured Bacteroides sp.
TGATTTCGGGGTTGGTCTTGTCGAGGACCTTACCGATGAGGAGGGGGAAGAGCCACAGGCCGATGTTTTGAATCCAGAAAATCAAGGCGTAGGCCGAGCCGATGATCTTGGCATCGACGAGCTTAGGCACTGAGGGCCAGAGAGATGCGGGCACAAGGGAGAACGAGGCGCCGAGCACGAGGATGGTCACATAAGCCACGATTACGCCGCCAATGGCATTACCCTTAAGCATCGGCAGGACGAAGGCGAAGGTTAAGTGGCAGAGAATCAGCAGCAAAGAACCGATGACGAGCATCGAGGCGGCTTTGCCCTTATGGTCCACATATTTGCCGAGAATCGGGGTGATACCCACGGCCAGGAGGGGGAACACGGCGAAAATCGATGCCGCGCTCTGACACATATAACCCATCCAGCAGTAAGCCACCAAGGCAACCACGGCCAAGCAGAGCATGCCTGACTTCATGGACTTATTCGAAGAGAAGTTGCTGACAAAGGCGGCAGCGGCGGCCACGAGCATGACGATATACTGAATCACGGTCTCGAGGTCAGAGGCCCAGAAGCTTTCGGGGTCAACCTCGGTGAAGGTCAGGTTGCACTGGAGCATATTGACGGCATACTTCTGGAAGGGGAAGATGGCCGAATAATAGAGCACGCAAAGCAGGGCGACGAGCCAGAAACCGGAGGAGGTGAGAATCTTTCCGAGGTCGGAGATGCGGAAGGGGTCATCTTTCTCCTCTTCGGCATGGGTCTGGGAGTCGAGTCTGCGGTCCATGAAGAAGTAGACAATGAACATGATCAGCGCAATCATCAGCAGGACCACGCCGAAGGCCACGGAATAGCTCACCTTCCATTCGGCAGCGTCAGTGAAGCTTGCAAAGAGGGGCGAGAAAATCATACACGTGGCCACACCCAAGCGAGCCAAGGCCATTTCGGAGCCCATAGCCAAGGCCATTTCGCGGCCTTTGAACCACTTGACGATGCCGCGGCTGACGGTGATGCCGGCCATTTCGACGCCGCAACCGAAAATCATGAAGCCGATGGCGGAAAGTTTGGCCGAAGCGGGCATGCCCTGATAGAAGGGGCTGACGCCGAGCTGGTCAAACACGGGTATATAATTAAGGTGTGTGTTAAACCAATGTTCGAGGCTCGAACCGGCAAAATAAGGAGTCACTGCATACCAGTTGATCGACGCACCGATGAGCATCACCACGCCCGAGAGGAGGGCGGTGAAGCGCACGCCCATCTTGTCGAGGATAATGCCGGCAAAAATCAGGAAGAAGATGAAGACGTTGAGAAACGTCTCGGAGCCTTGCATGGTGCCGAAGGCGGTGTTATCCCATCCGAGGGTACTCTGGACCAGGTTCTTAATGGGAGACATTACATCCATGAAGATGTAGCTGCAAAACATTGCGAGTGCAAGCAGGAGCAGGGCGGTCCAGCGGGCCCATGCCTTGTCGTTGAGGTAAACTTGAGGTTGTTGTGACATGATTTTTTTATATCATTTGGTTTATCAAGTTGCAAAATTACGCATTTTCTCGTAAATTTGCGCTATAAATTCATCACTTTTTTTATGTCACAACGCCCTTACACTTTTGATCGGGTCGTCAGAATGCTCCTCACGACCATAGTTTTTTCGCTCATCGTAGGCCTTATATATATATTGCGCGGGGTGCTACTTCCGTTTGGAGTGGCGGCCGTGTTGGCTTATCTTTGCGAGCCGTTGGTGCAGTTTAATCGTCGACTTTTGCATCTGAAGGGGCGCACGACGGCGGTTTTCGTCACCCTGTTCGGGATTTTGTTTTCCTTCGGGGTGCTTTGCTATTTCTTTGTGCCGTCGATAGTCAAGGAGATGCGCACCATCGGCGATTTCATCCGCCTTTACGCCGGGAGCACTGACCGCTTGGTGCCGCTGCTGCCCGAATCGCTTCATCAGTATATCATCGAGAAGGTCAATCTGCAGGCCATCGGCGACTGGCTGATTGCGGCCGACTGGCGCGCCATCGGGTCGTGGGTCACCTCGGTGGTGAGCAGCGGCGTGAATTTCATCATCGAGGTGTTCAACTGGCTGTTGGTCCTGCTCTATGTGGTGTTCATAATGCTTGATTATGAGCGCCTTGGGCGGAGCATGCGGGCGTTGGTGCCGAAAAATTACCGCCGGTTGGTCTTCGGTATTGCGCGCGATTTGAAGGATTCGATGAACCATTATTTCCGCGGGCAGGCGTTGGTGGCCTTCTGCGTGGGGGTGCTGTTCAGCATCGGCTTCCTGATCATGGGGCTGCCGTTGGCGGTGATTTTCGGCATGTTCATCGGGCTGCTTAACTTGGTGCCTTACTTGCAGTTAGTGTCGATTCCCATTGCGGGCCTGCTCTGCATGGTCTATTCGATGCAGACGGGCGAGAGTTTTTGGATCTACTTCGGCGAGTGCATGGCGGTCTATGTGGTTGTCCAGGCCATTCAAGACATGTTCTTGACGCCGCGCATCATGGGCAAGGTCATGGGCCTGAATCCGGCCATCATCTTGCTGAGTCTGAGCATCTGGGGCTCGCTTTTGGGCCTGCTTGGCATGATCATCGCGCTGCCGATGACCACTCTGCTGATTTCCTATTATGAGCGCTATATCCTCAAGAAAAACACGCTATAAATCTTATAAATCTTATAAATCTTATAAGAATTAACGCGTAATATTGGCCAAAAGGGAGAATTTGTTGGCTAAAAAGGAAAACAATTTGCACCGTTGCAAAATTCTTCGTAATTTTGCAACGTCCCAAGCGAGGGACAAATCGCAATTTTACTCAGAAAATAAACCAAATAAACATACAAATTTATCACATGAAAAAAGCAATCCTCACGGGATTTTCGGTTGCCGCCTCCCTCTTGCTTTTCACCGGCTGTTCGGACGACACGCTCCACACCGGGAACCGCACCGGCACGATCTTCCCTCTGGTGGACTTTGATCCCACTGTGGTGACCTCAAACTCCTCCCGCTCCGGATCTGAAATCGAAGACATCTCCGAAGAAGATCTGATCATTACGATTATCAGTGCCGACGGCACAATCGAAGAAGAGTATCCCTACTCGGAATTCCCCACGGATAAAGAGTTTCCGGTTGGTGACTACACCATGACCGTGACCTACGGTTCTGACGACGAAGAAGGCTTCGAAAAGCCCTCAGTCAGCGGCTCCTGCGACCTGACGGTCAACGAAGACGAGGCCTCGACCCCGGCCGTTGTGGCCACGCCCTCAAAGGCCATGGTCTACATCCAGTATGACGACATCCTGCTTGGCTACATGAAGTCTTGCGAAGCAACCCTTCACAGCGCCGGCGGCTCCTATATTAAATATGAAGATACGGAATCACGCCCGGCCTACATCATTCCCGGCGAAACGAGCGTCAGCGTCTCCTTCACCAAGCAAAACGGCAAGCAGGGCAATCTGCAAGTGGCCAACTTCGAAACCAAGGCCCAACACTGCTACACCCTCAAACTCGGCCTCGGCGCCGATGGTTACGGCCTGATCAACGGCATCAACGTGACCTACGACGAAATGCTCGAGCAGGAAGACGTGACCATCGACATCTCCGACGAAGTGCTGACCACTCCCGGCCCCGAAATCAAGGCCAAAGGCTTCACCCCGGGCCAGGAGCTGACCATCGTGGAAGGCACCGTGAGCACCGACATCCGCCCCGAGATGGTCGTGATTGCCCACGCCGACATTGCCCACGCCGTGCTGACCACCCAAAATTGCCCCTCACTCATCGAAAAAGGCTGGCCCACGGAGATTGACATCACCTCCGCCAGCCAGAGCGAGCTCGCCAACCTGCGCGCCTTAGGCCTTCGCGCTCCCGGCCTCTACGGCCAGCCCGGAGTGTTTGGCGAACTGGACCTCAGCGGCGTGCTTCCCAACATTGCGCCGCGCATGTCGTCGCTCCCCGCCTCGGAATTCACCCTCGTGGTGACCGACAAGCAGGGCCGCGTGTCTGAGCCAATGACTTTCACCGTCAAAGTTGAGCACTTAGAGCTCTCCATGAGCTACGACGGCGTCTACGAAGGTCAGCAGACGGTTGACGTCAACGTGGTTTACAACGGTCCGGACCTTGCCCAGAACGTCAGCTTCGAATATCTGAACGTGCGCGGCATTTGGGCCCCGCTGACCATTAATAAGGTGACCCCCGCGGGCGAAGATTTCATCGTGACCCTCGCTATCCCCGACGACGCCAAGGGCCCGCTGACCATCCGCGCCACCACGGCTGCCATCCAAACCGAACTGAGCATCAAGACGGCCGCCACGCTGAGCGCCGACGCCAACGACGTCTTCGCCACCTCGGCCATCATCGGCGTGCACTCCGACGAGTATAACCCCGCCGACAAGACCATCAACCTCTATGCCTCGACCGACGGCGGCACGACCTACACCCGCGTCAACGCCACCAAGAGCGGCTCAGAGCTGAAAGTCACCGGCCTGCAGCCCTCTACGACCTACACCTTCCGCGCCGAAATTGACGGCACCGACTCCCGCACCGTAACGGCCACCACCGAAGCCGCCGCCCAAATCCCCGGCTCCGACATGGAAAATTGGGAATCAACCAGCGTCAGCAAAGGTGCCAATAAATGGAATTACCACAACCCGGTTTCTCCTTGGTTCTCCAACAACAATATTGGTTTCAGCAAAATCAGTTCCTTGGCAAAACGCTCCGGCAACTCTGCCGTTGACTATGCTGACTCAGCCCACGGAGGCTCAAATGCGGGCATGGTTCGCACCATCGGTTATGGTGCAGGCTCCACGTTCTCATCTTCTACCGACTATCTGGCCGGCGAACTGACCCTCGGCGAAGAAAATGGCGGCACAGCCTTCTCTTCCCGCCCCTCGGCCGTGAAGTTCTGGACCCTCTACGTGCCTCACAACACGGGCGACCAGGGTCTCTGCGAAGTCAGCGTGCTCGACGCCTCCGGCGCAGTCATCGCCTCCGGTTCGCTGAAAGTGGACGCCGTGAGCTCCTACACTCAGAAGTCCATTCCGCTGACCTACGCTCGCGGTGCCGGCAAAGCCGCCAAAATCAAGGTGCGCTTCCGCTCCTCGGCCACGGATAACTACCTCAACTCTAACGGCGTTAACTCCATTAGCGGCGGTGACGCCACAAAAATGTTCTCCGGCTCTTACATGTATATCGACGACGTTGAACTCGCTTATTAATCTCTCAACCATATGAAAATCAAATCAATCTTATATAAAGGCGCGCTGCTCTCCCTCGCCCTCTTAGGGATGACCTCCTGCGAGCAAAAACTCGAACCCGGCGAAGGCAAGCTCAATCTCAGCTCCCTCGGACTGGAAATTGCCGGCACCGGCCGCGCCACGGTCGACGTCTCCAACTTCATCGTCGATATCTGCCAGGACGGCAAAGCCAAACCCGTGCAGACCTTCCTTTTCAGCAAAATGCCCTCAGTGGTGGCCTTAGCCCCCGGCGAATATTACATCGACGTGCGCTCCCACAACCTCGAAAAAGCCGAGTGGGACAACCCCTACTATGCCGGCAAATCGGAGAAATTCCAAATCGTGGCCGACGATGTCACGGAGCTCGACCCCATCAAGTGCGTCTTCTCAGCGCTGAAGGTCAGCGTGGTCTTCGGCCCGAAGCTGATGAACAAGATTGGCTCGGACGTCAGCGTCACCGTAGTGGCCAACGATGAAGGCCGCTTGGTCTACACACCCGGCGACACCCGCGAAGGCTATTTCGCCACCATCGACGGCTCCACCACCCTCGTGGCCATCTTCTCCGGCACGGTCAACGGCCACAAGGAAGAATTCTCCCGCACCTACACCGACGTGGCTGCCGGCCAACACCGCACCATAACCTACGAAGTGGGCAATGACGTTCCCGAACCCGACGCGCCCACCGGCTCCGTGGACCAGACTCAGGGCATCAGCGTCGACGTCAGCTACGTGGACGAAGACATGATGAACGCTGACGTTACCGGCGGCAACGAAGACATCATCCCCGACCCGGGCGAGAAGCCGGGCAAGCTCCCCGAACTCCCCGACGAAGGCGACGACCCCAACACTCCCGACCAGCCCGACGAACCCACTCCCGCCGGCCCCGTGTTCGGCTTTGAAGGCTCTACCCTCGAAAACGGCAAGACCTATTTCACCGACGAGTTCAGCG
>CAZLMV010000023.1:6257-18059 GCA_964560625.1 uncultured Bacteroides sp.
GTCAAGACCTCAGAATTCTCCATCAACGTTAAATAATCTTATCCCCCACTGAACAGAACAATGAAAACCTCTAAGATTTTTTCCGCACTGGGAGCAGCAGTCATGCTGACCGCCCTGGCCGGTTGCTCTGAGGAGCAGAATCTGCCCGCAGGTGAAGGTAAGATTTTCGTCACCACCCGCGTCAACTCCGACATCGTGGTAGTCTCCCGCGCCGAAACCGAGGAAGACCTCGCCGCCACGACTCAAATCTGGATCAGCTCGCCCCAGGGTGTGGTCCGCAAATATAGCTCCATGAGCGAAGTGCCCGCCCGAGGAATCACCCTGATGAGCGGCGAATACACCATTCAGGCCTGGGCCGGCAAGGTGGCCTACGCCTCGTTTACCGACCGTTGGTTTGAAGGCGAGGAGAAAATTGAAATCGCCGCCGGCGACAACAAGGCCATCGAAGTGACCTGCCATATTGCCAACGTCTGCGCCTCGGTAAACTACGACGAAGAAGTGGCCTCCAAGCTCTCTGACGCCGTGATGACCATCGGCACCCGCGGCGGCTCCCTCGACTTTGAAGGCACCGACGACGCCCGCCGCGGCTACTTCATGATGCCCGAAGGAGTGACCGCCCTCGACTGGACCCTCACCGCCACGGCCGATGGCAAGCAGTTCACCAAGACCGGCACCATTGAAAACGTGGAACCCGCCCATGAATATCGCCTCAACATCGTCTCCAACGCCACCTACGACGAAATCGGCGGCGCCTGGATTCAAATCGAGGTTGACGACACCATGATTGAGACCGAAGACGAAGTGATCATCGCCGCTCCCCCGGTAATCATCGGCTCCGGCTTCGACATCTCCAAACCCGTCACGGGCGAAGCCGGCTCCATCGGCCTGCGCAACATCTTTGTAAGCTCCAGCTGCGAACTGACCGACGTGGAAGTCCACGGCCTCCCCGGCATTGACGACTTCGACTTCGTGCGCGCCACCGACGCCATCCTCGAGGAAGTCAACGAACTCGGCCTGACCTGCGACCTCCAAAACTACGAGGAAGGCGCCCAGATCATGAAGCTCACCTTCGGCGAAAAGTTCCTCAACTCCTTGGAAAACAGCGACGAACCCTACGTCTTCGAAATCTTCGCCCAGGACTCTAACGGCAAAACCGCCACGGCCAATTTCACCCTGAAAATCTCCGAGGCCTCAGTCTACACCATGCCCGCCGACCCCGACAAGGACGCCACTTACAACACCCTCACCATGCAGGGCCAGATTGCCAAAGACGGCGTTGAAGTCTACGGCTTTGAATATCGCGAAAAAGGCTCCGGCGCCGACTGGACCTACGTCAGCGGCCAGCCCGCCAGCCGCGCAGCCTTGGCCAAGGGCGACTACTATGTAGCCACCGTGACCATGCCTGACTATGCCCTCCACACGATTGAATATCGCGCCGTTTGCGGCACCGCCGACAACCCCACCGAGACCCGCTCGGACATCATGACCATCTCCACCAAGCCCACCCCCCAGCTGCCCAACGGCGACATGGAAGTTTGGTCAAACTCCGGCACCAAAAACTGCGTCATTCCCGCAGCTTCCGCCTCTGATGCTTACTGGGACTGCGGTAACCACGGCTCGATCACCATGGGCAAAAACGTGACCGACAAAACCACCGAAAAACGCCATAGCGGCACGTATGCTGCTAAGCTGAAGTCAGAATTCGTGGGCGTCGGCTCTATCGGCAAGCTCGCCTCAGGCAATATCTGCGTGGGCAAATATCTCAAGACGGACGGCACCGACGGCGTGTTCGGCTTCGGTCGCGCCTTTGACTTCGACGGCCTCCGCCCCAAAGCCCTCAAGGTTTGGGTGCACTACACTCCCGTGGCCGTAACTCACACCGGCTCAGGGGCTTCCCTCAAGAAAGGCGACATGGACATGGCTCACCTCTTCGTGGCCCTGTTTGACGAAACCGACCCCGATACCTCCGACGGAGTGGCCCCCTTCATCGTGCGCACCAAGAGCTCCAATGCCAAGTATTTTGACCGCAACGCCTCCTGGATCATGGCCTATGGCGAGAAGATTCTGACCGACGCCACCCCCGGCAACGACATGGTTGAACTCACCATCCCCATTGACTACAAGGCCGGCGCCAACTCGCGCACTCCGAAGTACATTGCCATCGTCTGCACCGCCTCCAAGGAAGGCGACTTCTACACCGGCGGCAACGGCTCGACCCTCTACGTCGACGACTTCGAGTTAGTTTACTAATCCGACTCCATAGAACTCCCCCCGAGGCGCAGGCCTCGGGGGGAGTTCTCTATTATAGCTATTTTAGCTACTTTAGCTATTTTAGCTATAATAGATTTTGCTGTTTTGCAATTTTTTCGTAAATTTGCGTGTTAAAATGTAAACTATAAACCACCTACAATAATTTATGCTTACAGCAAAGGAAATTCGCGAGTCATTCAAAGACTTTTTCCGTAGTAAGGGCCACCAGATCGTGCCCTCCGCACCCATGGTCATTAAAGATGACCCCACCCTGATGTTCACCAATGCCGGCATGAACCAATTCAAGGACATCATTCTCGGCAACAAAGCGGCTAAGTATCAGCGCGTGGCCGACTCTCAGAAGTGTCTGCGCGTCAGCGGCAAACACAACGACCTCGAGGAAGTCGGCATGGATACTTACCACCATACGATGTTTGAAATGCTCGGCAACTGGAGCTTTGGCGACTACTTCAAGCAGGAAGCCATTGACTGGGCCTGGGAATACCTCGTCGACGTGCTCAAACTCGACCCCGAGCGCCTTTATGCCACGGTTTTTGAAGGCTCAAAGGAAGAGGGCCTGAGCCGCGACGACGAAGCCGCCGCAATCTGGGAAAAACACCTGCCCAAAGAGCACATTATCAACGGCAACAAGCACGACAACTTCTGGGAAATGGGCGACACCGGCCCCTGCGGCCCCTGCTCGGAAATCCACATTGACCTGCGCCCCGAGGCCGAGCGCGAGCAGATTCCCGGACGCGACTTGGTGAACCATGACCACCCGCAGGTCATCGAAATCTGGAACCTCGTGTTCATGCAATATAACCGCAAGGCCGACGGCTCGCTCGAGCCCCTGCCCGCCAAGGTCATTGACACCGGCATGGGCTTCGAACGCCTCTGCATGGCCCTGCAAGGCAAGACGTCGAACTACGACACCGACGTCTTCACCCCCCTGATTGACACCATTTCGCGCCTCAGCGGCAAGAAATATGGCGAAAACCCCAAAGTGGACATCGCCATGCGCGTCATTGCCGACCATGTGCGCACCATCGCCTTCGCCATTGCTGACAGCCAGCTCCCCGGCAACGCCAAGGCCGGCTACGTGATTCGCCGCATCCTGCGCCGCGCCGTGCGTTATGCCTACACCTTCCTGGAGCGCCGCGAAGCCTTTATGTATCAACTGATTGACACTCTCATCGAGTCGATGGGCGAGGCTTACCCCGAACTGCCCAAGCAGCGCGAACTCATCATGCGCGTGATCAAGGAAGAGGAAGACTCCTTCCTGCGCACCCTCGAAAACGGCATCCGCCTCCTTGACCAGGCCATGGCCGAAGCCAAAGCCAAGGGCCAGACGGAAATCTCCGGCAAGCAGGCCTTCGTGCTTTATGACACTTACGGCTTCCCGCTGGACCTCACCGAGCTGATTCTCAAGGAGAACGGCATGACCCTTGACCACAAAGAATTTGACTCCGAGATGCAGGCCCAGAAGGAGCGCGCCCGCGCCGCAGCCGCCGTGGAGGCCACTGACTGGGTGGTTCTTCGCCCGGGCGAGCAGGAGTTTGTGGGCTATGACCTGACGGCCTGCCCCGCCGAAATTCTCCGCTATCGCAAAGTCAAGCAAAAGGGTCGCGAATATTATCAGATTGTCCTCTCCCAGACCCCCTTCTATGGCGAAATGGGCGGTCAGGTGGGCGACCGCGGCTACCTGAGCGACGACATCACCGGCGAAAAGACCGAGATTTATGACACCAAGCGCGAAAACGGCATGAGCGTGCACCTCGCCACCAAGCTCCCCGCCAATCCCGAGGCGCAGTTCACCGCCGCTATCGACGTCGAAGCCCGCCGCGCAACCGAGTGTAACCACACGGCCACTCACCTGCTCCACCTTGCTCTGCGCCAAGTACTTGGCACCCACGTTGAGCAGAAAGGCTCGTTTGTCAGCCCCGACATTCTGCGCTTTGACTTCAGCCACTTCCAGAAGGTTACTCCCGAGGAAATCCGCAAGGTAGAACACCTGGCCAACGCCATTGTCCGCAAGGCCATTCCCTTGGATGAACACCGCGCAATGCCCATCGACGAAGCCCGCAAAATGGGCGCCATGGCCCTGTTTGGCGAAAAATATGGCGAGGAAGTGCGCGTGATCCGCTATGGCGAGAGCATTGAGCTCTGCGGCGGCACCCACGTGCCTAACACCGGCTGCATCGGCATGATCCGCATCATCTCCGAAGGCTCCACCGCCGCCGGCATCCGCCGCATCGAGGCCCAGACCGGCGCCGCAGTGGAAAACACCCTCGACCATCTGCAAGACACCCTCAACGACATCGCCCGGATATTTAACAACGCCCCGGACCTCGTAGGCGCCCTCCGCAAAGCCATTGAAGAAAACGCCGAGCTTCGCAAGGAAGCCGAAGAGGCCGCCAAGCAGAAACTCGAAGCAATGGCCGCCAAACTCGTGGAAAAAGCCCGCATTGTCAATGGTATTCAGGTCATTGAGTTCCGCGGACCCGCCAAGCCGGAGATCGCCAAGAGCTTGGCCTTCGCCGTGCGCCGCCTCTCGGCCGACCACACCGCCTTCCTCGGCGCCACGCAGGATTCCGGCAAGCCGCTGCTGACGGTGATGCTCACCGACGACATTGTCAAGTCCGGACTCAATGCCTCGCAGATTGTCCGCGAAGCCGCTAAGGCCATCAAGGGCGGCGGCGGCGGTCAGCCCGGATTTGCCCAGGCCGGCGGCAAGGACGCCGAAGGCCTCAATGCGGCAGCCGATTCAATGCTTGCGAACTTTAAATAATTTTTTGTTGTTTTAATTCTGTGGGGGAGCCCCCCACTTCCTCACAGAATTTAACCCCAAAAACAATATTTATGAGACAAGACGTAGTTATCCTCGTTGAAGATATCATCAAGAAGCGCTGGGAGCACTTGGCCCTGACCGACTTCTACGGTATGGAACTTTCATTCAAGGACGTGGCGCGCAAAATTGCCAAACTCCACCTCCTGTTTGAATACGCCGGCATCCAACCGGGCGACAAGATTGCCGTGTGCGGCAAGAACTCCGCCCAGTGGGCCGTGGCCTTCTATGCCGTGATGACCTATGGCGCCGTGGTGGTCCCGATTCTTCATGAGTTCAAGCCGGATAACCTGCATCATCTTGTCAACCACAGCGATGCGCGCCTCTTCTTCGTCGATGAAAGCATCTATGAGAACCTTGACCCGGTGAACATGACGGCCCTCGAGGGCGTGATCTCGCTGAAGGATTTCTCGCTGCTGCTGAGCCGCTCGGAGAAGCTTTCAGAGGCCCGCTCGCACCTCAATGAGCTCTTCGGCCAGAAATATCCGGAGCGCTTCACCCCGGAAGACGTCAAATATTTCGAGGTCACCGACCCCAACTCCCTGGCCCTGATTAACTATACGTCCGGCTCCACCGGCTTCAGCAAGGGCGTAATGCTCAGCCACAAATCCATTTGGAGCAACATCTATGCCATCCAGGAGATTCTCCCCACGCTCCCCAAGGCCGGCGACTCAATGATCTGCCTGCTCCCCATGGCCCACATGTATGGCCTGGTGATTGAGATGATCCATGGCTTCATTAAGGGCGCTCACCTCTACTTCCTGACGCGCCAGCCCTCGCCGAAAATCTTGGTCGACGCCTTCCGCAAGGCTCAGCCCCGACTGATCATCACCGTGCCCCTGATTATTGAGAAAATCATCAAGACCAAGGTGTTCCCCGCCCTGGAAAAGCCGATGACGAAGCTGATGCTCCGCACCCCCATCGTCGACGAGCACATCCTCAAAAAGGTGCGCGCGGCCCTGATGGACACCTTCGGCGGCAACTTGGAGATGATGATCGTGGGCGGTGCGGCCCTGAACAAGGACGTCGAGGCGTTCCTGCGCCGCATCAAATTCCCCGTCACCGTGGGCTACGGCATGACCGAGTGCGCCCCGCTGATTGGTTACACCCACCATTCGACGTTCCGCCCCGGCTGCTGCGGCCAGGTGGTGCCCCGCATGGAGGTGAAAATCGAATCGCCTGACCCTGAGCACATTCCCGGCGAAATCATGGTCAAGGGCGACAACGTCATGCTCGGATATTACAAGAATCCGGACGCCACGCGCGCCGTGATGCGCCCCGACGGATGGATGCTCACCGGCGACCTCGGCACCCTCGACAAAGATAATTACATCTACATCCGCGGCCGAAACAAGACGATGATTCTCGGCCCCAGCGGACAAAACATCTACCCCGAAGAAATCGAACAGAAGCTCAACAACATGCCCTTGGTGGCCGAAAGCCTCATCGTCGATTCGGGCGAGGGACGCCTCCAGGCCCTGATTTATCCGGACCTCGACGAGGTGCGCAAAGAGGGGCTCAATCAGGAGCAAATCCGCGAGCGCCTGCAAAAAGATATTGACGAAGTAAACTCGACGTTGGAGTCTTACAGCCGAATTTCTTCACTAAAAATAATGTCGGAAGAGTTCGAAAAGACACCAAAACGCTCAATTAAACGTTATCTATATACGTAATCTCTGCTCAAATACCAATTATTATCACTTTTTTCATGAAAAAACTTACTCTGACTGCAATGGTTGCCTTGGCGGCAATCTCAGCAAGCGCCGTCCCGGCCAAGCGCGGCCCCTATCGCGTCTTCAACGCCGACGGCACCGAAATGATGGTTCAGCGCATCGGCGACGAGCGCGGTTCCTGGTTCCTTGACATGGAAGGCAACCTCCTTCGCCGCGCCGGCGCAGGATTTGAATATGCACGCATGGAGGCCGACGGCACCTTAGCCAAATCGCTCACCCCGATGAAGTTTACCCGCTCCATGCTTCCCGCTGAGGATGAGGCCGTTAGCGGCCCGGCAATCCGTCGCGCCGCCCCTGCCATGGGCCTCTTTCCCGGCTCTTCATTCCCGGCCGAGGGCGAGCAGAAAGCCTTAGTGGTGCTCGTGGAGTTTCAGGACACCAAGTTCAAACTCGGCGACGACGCCAAGCGCTATTTCACCGACATGCTCAATAAGGACGGATTCAGCGAATATGACGGCACCGGCTGCGCCGCTGAATATTTCCGCGAAATGAGCATGGGCAAGTTTGACTGCCAATTCGACGTCTACGGCCCCATCACCCTTGCCAACAACTATAAATATTACGGCGGCTCAAACGACCGCTACGCCTATAAAATGGCCATTGAGGCGTGTGACGCCCTCGACGCCACAGTGAATTTTGCCGATTATGACCGCGACAACGACGGCTCAATCGACAATATCTTCATTTTCTACGCGGGCGAAGGCGAGGCCACGGCCTATCCGGAAAACGCCAACTTGGTGTGGCCCCACGCTTGGAATGTCACCGCCGGCGAGTCAACCAAACATCGCTATGACGGCAAACTCCTTGATTCTTACGGCTGCACCAACGAATGGATCAGCCTCTACGAGCAGAATCGCCAGGGCAAATACACGCTCGTGGACCAGTATCCCGACGGCGTGGGCACGTTCGTCCACGAGTTCAGCCACATTCTCGGCCTGCCGGACCTCTACCTAACCGACGAAAACGAGCTGACGGCCTCCGAGGAGGGCTTTTTCACCCCCGGCGAATGGTCAGTGCTTGACTATGGCCCTTACAACAACAACGGGCGCACTCCCCCGGCCTATTCCGCCTTTGAGCGCAACGCCCTTGGATGGATGACCACCGAGGAGCTCACGGCCGACACCGAGGCCCCCACTCTGACGGCCATTGAGGAGTCAAACCATGCCTACTCCATTGTCAACCCGCTGAACAGCAGCGAGTTCTATCTGCTCGAGTGTCGCAAGCGCTCCGGCTGGGACAAGTACATTCCCGGCGACGGCATGCTCGTTTGGCACGTGGATTATAACAGCACCCGCTGGTTTCAGAACTCCGTGAATAACAAGGGTTCACACCAGTATGTCGACCTCATCGAGGCCGACGGAGTGGCCGAAAAAACCTATCGCAACGCCGGCGACTGCTTCCCCGGCACCCAAAAAGTCACCTCGCTGACCACCAAATGGTGGGACAAGACCTCTACGGGCATTAAAATCAACGACATAGCCCTCAGCGCCGACAAGACCATCACCTTTACGGCCACGGGCAGCGGCGCCTCCTCCGGCGACCAAAACGCTGACTGGCTGAGCGTTGTCGACGTGATTGACTCGCCGATGACGGCCGACGAAGCCTCCGTGCGCGGCTTCATCGTGGGCTACGTCAAGGCCGGCACCTTCTCCGACAAGGGAGTGGACTTCGCCGCCGGCACGGTCAACACCAACCTCATCCTTGCCGACGCCGCCGAGGAGCGCGACCTGAGCCGATGCATCCCCATTCAGCTCGTCAAGTCAACCGATGCCCGCAATGACCTCAACCTCAAGGACCACCCCGAAAACCTCGGCAAGAAAGTGGAAGTCTACGGCACCTTGGAAACCTACATGCAGGTGCCCGCGCTGAAAAACGTCAAGACCTACCGCTTCATCACCGAGGGCGACAACACCGCCATCGAGGAAATCACCGAAGTCAGCGCCTCCAAGATCTTTGACCTCCAGGGCCGCGAAATCTCCGCGCCCCGCCACGGCCAAATCTACATCATCAACGGCAAAAAAATCAAATTCTAATCACATAACCCAATCAGTATCATGAGAAAAAAACTTGCTCTGCTGCTCGTGGCCGTCGCGGCCTGTTGCAGCTCTGTGAAAGCCGATTTGGGCAATCTGATTCCCGCGCCCGCGCAGATCACTGTGGGCTCCGGCGAATTGGTGCTCCCCGCCGGCTTCAACGTCTCCACGGCCGGCTTGGCTGCCGACATGAAGGCCGAAGCCACGGCTTTTGTTGACGCCATCAACAAGGCCACGGGCCTTGGCGCCACCGCCACCGACGCCGCCGGACTCGTCTCCATCAGCGTCAACCCGGCCCTCCCCACTGAAGGCTACACCTTAGAAATCACCCCCTCGGCGGTCAACATCTCTGCCGCCACCCCCACCGGCCTTTTCTATGCCTTCCAGACCGTCAAGAAGATTCTGCCCGTCAACGTCATGGCCGGAGTGGCCGGCGAAAGCGGCGTGGAATACGCCCTGCCTGTAGTGACCATTGCCGATGAGCCCCGCTTCGAATATCGCGGATTCATGCTCGACGTCAGCCGCCACTTCTTTGATGCTAACCAGATCAAGAAGATGCTCGACGTCATGGCCATGTATAAGCTCAACAAGTTCCACTGGCACCTGACCGACGACCAGGGCTGGCGTCTCCCCATGGAAAAGTATCCCCTGCTGACCACCAAGGGCGCCACTAACCACAACATCCTCCACACCAACTTCGCCACCCAGGAGCGCTATCGCGTGGACATCGACAACGCCACGGCCGATTGCGGCGACGTCTATGGCCCTTACTCTTACACCATCGAGGAGATGAAGGAGATTGTGGACTACGCCAAGAAACTCCACATCGAGGTGATCCCCGAAATTGACATGCCCGGCCACATGATTGCCGCCATTCATTGCTATCCTAACTTCTCCACCGACCCCGAAAGCAAGCTCGCCCTCGAAGCCGGCTATGCCCTGAACTCTCAGCCGATTCCCGGCCAGCCGATGAGCCACTTCACCCATAATATGTGGAACGACGGCGGCGTGTCCAAGGACGTGCTCGACATCTCCAAGCCCGAAGTAATCACCTTCTGCAAAGACGTGATCGACGTGTTGGCCGACATCTTCCCCTCTGAAAATATCCACATCGGCGGCGACGAATGTCCCACCGTAGGCTGGGAAAAGAGCGCCGACGTCCAGAAGTTCAAGACCGAAACCCTCGGATATCCCGCCGGCACCTCTGACCACGTGCTCCAGACCTGGTTCACCAAGCAGATTGCCGACTATGCCAAGGAAAAATATGGCAAGAAAATCATGGGCTGGAACGAGCTCATCACCTCCGGCGGCGTCGACATGGACCTGATCAAGGAGATGGATCCGACGATTTTCTGCTGGATCGGCGGCGAACAGAAGGCTCAAAACAACGGCCTGAAATTCGTCTACACCCCCTTCAACGGCGGCTACTACATCAACCGCTCATATGCCGGATTTGACAAGATCGGCGCCGTGGGCGACGGTCGTCTCTCCACCACCCTCGGCGTAATGCCCCCGCTCTACGACAATTGCATCGGTGTGCAAGGCACTTTCTGGACCGAACAGGTTGAGCGCCCCACCGACGTTGAATACCTGGCCCTGCCCCGCCTCCTTGGCATCGCCGAACAAGGCTGGTCGCCCGCCGAAGGCCGCGATAACGACGAAGTTATGGAGCGCATCTGCAACGACGCCACCCTGCTCGACGCCGCCGGCTATAACTATGGTGCCCACCAGATGGTGCGCCCCTCTGATTTCCAGAAGCCCGACCCCATGAAATGGTATAAGCTCAGCTCCATTTGCGGCGACCTCCGCGCCGACCGCGTCATTGAGCTCGTGCAAGAAGGCTCCCCGCTGATCTCCTCGCTCAGCGCCCAGGTAGGCAAAATGTGGACCAACACTCCCGCCGACGGCAACGACGCCCAGCTCTTCCGCTTCGTGGAAGACCCCAACAACAAGGACCACTATGCAATCATCTGCAAGGCTCAGCCCAACGGCTCAATCAACCCCGAGCCCTCAGGCACCGCCCTCTCTGACCGCTGGAGCTACGACAACAACAAGATCAACTACGGCTTCGAACTGAACAAGGATAACTACTTCGAGACCGAAGACGGCGCATTCCGCTATGCCATCCGCACTTACGGCGCCAACAACAAGTTCTTTAACTTCTCCAAAGCCGGCCAAAACTACGCTCTGAACGTCAACAACTCGCCCACCGACGGCAATGGCGGCATCGCCCACTTCACGGCCGTGGCCGACGTTGACCCCAACGACGTGCCCTTAGTATCCAAAATGCCCGAAGTAGGCAAATATTACCGCCTGATCACCCGCTTCAACGGCCCGGAAACCCAGGAACGTTACGGCTCATGCATCGAGCTCCTCGGCGAAAACCACGGCAAAGGCAACAATGCCCAGTATCACCGCCTCTGGAGCAACACCCCGGCTCAGCCCACGGATGCCAACTACGACAACCAGTTCTTCACCTTCGTGCCTGACCCCAACGGCTCCGGCTACTATGCCCTCGTCTGCAAGGCTCAACCCGGCGGCTCCGTCAACAGCGTCCCCTCCGTGGCCAACAACAGCAACACCGCCCGCTGGGACTATGACGACACCGTGCGCCACTACGGCTTCTACCTCGTCGACACCTACAACGGCAACTCCGTGCAAGGCAACGACGAACAGGGCTTCTACTCCGCGCTGACCTCCAAGGACGCCGCTCCCGGATGGTACATCAACACCTCCGCCGCCGGCCAAGGCTTCTCAATCCACCTCTACAGCAACCCCACGGACCAAAACGCCGGCATCTACACCTTCGAGCCTCACCCCGAAAACCCTAATCAGGGCGGAGAAGTATCCATCGACGCCGTCAACTCCTCCTCAACCTTCTCCGCTCAAACCTACGACCTCCAAGGCCGCCGCGTAATCCACCCCACCACCCCCGGCCTCT
>CAZLMV010000024.1:0-17977 GCA_964560625.1 uncultured Bacteroides sp.
CTCGCTCAAATCACCCAATTCCCCACCATCCCAAACCCCAAATCAAAATCATAGGGTAATTTTTATTACGGACAGATTTTTGGGGAAGGGGGAAGGGTTTAGAGGTGGGAGAGGAGGGTGAAGTCGCGGGAGGTGAAGCCGGCGTCTTCGAGGAGTTCGGCGCGGTTAAGGTCGTTGAGGAAGACACGGTGGTCGGGGGCGGTGTAGGCGGGGGCTGTGAGGTCTTTTGTGGGGTCGGCTTTGTCGGTTGCGAGGCCGGCGAGGGCGAGGAGTGTTGGGGTGAAGCTTGCGGAGGAGCTTACTTGTTCTTTTTCATGGGCTTTTGCGGCGGCCCAGAGTTCGGGGTGAGCCTGGCGCAGGGCTGGGGTCATGTGGACAATCAGGGGGATGTGGAGCTGATGGAACGTGGGCGTGGGCGACGCGTGGAGGAAGCGTCCGCGGGCATCGTCGAAGATGTCTTCACCATGGTCAGAGGCGAAAATCAGTCCGCCGGGACAGCCTATGGAGTCTAATCGGGCCATGAGTTCATAGAGGAGATGGTCCGTCTGGCGGATCGAGTTGTCGTAGGCATTAACCAATCGTCCGCGGTTTGCGGGGTTGGCGTCGTCGTAAAGGTCAGGGAGGAAATAGGCCTGTTCGCGCGGATAGCGGTCGCAATAATTGAAGTGTGAGCCATAAAGATGGAGCACTATGAGCTGCTTTCCGTGGCCGTTGGCAATGATGGAATCGACCATGGGGAGGGCGTCGATGTCGGAGACGGCATTGTTGATCACTCCGGGGTGGGGCTCGCGCAGGAACACGGTTGAGTCGGCCTCGAAGGCGAAGAAGTCGATGTAGCTATGATTGCGGGCCTGCATGGAGATGAAGTCGGTGGAATAGCCGGCTTCCTTAAAGGCGGTGATGACGGATTTGGTGTGGTTAATCTGCTTGCCGAAGTTCTCGGAGGTGAGAGTCGACAGGAGCAGGGGCACGGCTTTGTGGGTGGTGTTACTTTCGGAGAGGGTTTTGCCATAGTGGGCAATGGTTGAATCGGGGAGCGAGCAGAGATAGGGAGTGGTAAAACGGTCGTATCCAAAGAGTTGCCAGTTGTCGGCGCGGGAAGTTTCGCCCACCACGGCAATATAGACTTCGCGGAGGGTGTCGGGGCGATTAGAGGTGACGTTGAAGGCGAAATCGGCTGAGTCTTTGTAGTAATCGCCGGTGTCGTGGCTGCGCTTGATGGCCTCGGCCATGTTGCTGCAGACGTTGACGGGATAGAGGTCTTCGTCAATCTTATAGGCGCGCTCGGAGGAGAGGGACGTGGCCAGGGCGAGAGTGCCGACGGCGGCAATCAGACAGCCCACGAAGGCGGCCATGCGACGGCGGGGCTGACTTACCCCCCACCCTTTGCGGGTCACGACAATAGCAATCACAATTACCGGCAGATAGACGATGACGACCACGGCGATGGCGGGCAGGAGGTTGCCAAGGAGTTCGAGGGCCTCGGAGCTATTGGTGGTCAGCACATTAAGGAACATATCGACGCCGATAATCGAGCCGTCGCCATAAAGGAACAGGAGGACAATCTGAAACGCCGCCAAGACCATGAAAGGCAGCAAGCAGAGCGTGGTGATTCCCACGCGGCGCCAGCAGGCCAACAGGGCGAGCATGACCCCCATGGGCAGGAGAACCTGGGTCAGCGAGGCGGCCCAGCTGTAATGGCCCATGATCGAGAGGGCGATGGCGGGGATGGCAAGAATCACGGGAACGCACCACATCAGAATGACGGGGAGCAGGCGCTGATCCTTGGCGGCAGGGTTGGAGGCGGTTGAATTTTGTTTTGTCGGTTGCTTTTGGCGATTCTTAGAATGCTTCATTGATACTGAATATTAGGCCGTTTTCGTGCTGACCGAATCCATAGTCTATGCGGACATTGACGCGGTGTTTGAACTCCCAGCGCAGGCCGACGCCGGCGTTCCAGAGCACGTGAGTGTTAAAAATATCCTTAGGCTTGGCAAAGACCTCGCCCACGCCGCCCCAGACGACGGCGCCAAAGCGGCTGAAGAGATGCTGACGCAGCTCTAAGGTGAAGTCAGCCGCACATTTATCATTGTAGCGTCCTTCCCAATATCCGCGCATGGTGTAGCTGCCGCCGAGTTTTGACATCAGGCCCCAGGGGGTGTTGCCATAGGTCAGGCGGGAGTGGAGGCGGCCGGCAAGGACGCCGGTTTTCCAGAGTTGATGATAGTAAGACACGGTCAGCTCCGTGGATGAAAAGGCATATTTATTGCCAATGAATCGGGGCGCAAAGAGCTGATCCAAGCGTGCATAGACACCTTTGTAGGCATTGAAAACATTGTCGCGCGTGTCGAATTCCACGGCCACGCCGACGGCGTCGGTAAACGTCTTATTATTCTGATAATGCCATAATTCGGGGCGCTTGATGTTCTTGCCGTCGAGATAATCGACTAATACTCGCGGACCCATGTAGAGCCCCGGATGACCTAAATTAATCAGGAAAGAGGCGTCTAACTGTGCATGCCAGCGCTTATATTTGGTCATGTTTGAGTTCTGAGAGGCCATGTCGTAGCCGATGCCCCAGAATTTATCAGGCATCGATTCGAAGGAGAGATCATAGGCCATGCGATACTTATGCCCGCTGAAATATTGCGAGCCGCGGACGCCCACTTTGTAATAACCGGTAATAGACAGGTCACCGTAAATGTTGACCTGGCCGGCGGGATTGAGTGTATCGTTGAGATTGTGGCGATAGAGTCCGGCGGCCACGATGCCGATTCCGAGCTTGGTGTCGCTACTGTAATAAGGGCCGCCGATCACTGAGAAGTCAAACTTCTTGGCAGGTTTGACTTCGTTTGACTCGGCAAAGTAACGGTAAATCTTCTGAATGAACGAAGGGCGATGATAAATAATGTCGTGACGCTCCTGTTCGGTCAGGATGGTGTCAGGCATGGCCGGGGCGGCCTTGTCGCCATAAATATCAATGTAAGGGCCGTCGGCCTCCGTGGCGTGGAGACTTGCGGCGACGGCCATGCAGGCCATAGAGATGAGCGTTTTAACGGTCCTTGACATTAACATAAATAAATAGTTTCTAATTAGTTTTCCTTGCACTTTTTTAACGCTCATTAGCAAGGAAAAGTTCAAATTTAGAGAAATTTAAAGGAGGATTCACCAAACATAGGTGAATCCTCCGGGGGGATAAATTTCTCTTAGTCGACGATGACGACTTGCTTGGGCGATGAGCCAATGAAGTTTTCGCCTCGATGCTGAGTGTAGACGCGATAAACTCCTGAAGGAAGGTCGCCGACCTTGGCGGGGAAGGAGTCGGCCTTGAGATCCTTGACCACCTGGCCGCTAAGGGTTTCGACAACGATTCGGGAATCAGCATCGGCCGTCAGCTTGCAGTCAACGGTCACTTCGCCGGGGGCCGTCAGTTCGGCGGACATTTCCACCTCGGTGGCATTATTGACGGCAAATTCGAGCTCGGCATAGTCCTGATTGCCATATTCATCCTTTACGAGGAGCTCCACGGCATGACGGCCGCCGGCAAGCGAGCCGGTGGGATAAACCAGCGTATAGATTCCGTCGCCGACATAATTGACGAGCTGCATGGCGTCAGCGTGGCCGCGACTGTCGATTGACAGGCGGAGCGAGGAGCGCAGATGGCCCTCGGTGGTGAGTCCGTTGGGGGCGAAGATTTCGGCCATGATGACGGGTTCGCCGGTAGCACATTTGTCAAACGAGGCTTCGTCGGTGGTCAGGGAGAGGATCTTGACCTCGCCGCGCGAGGGGATGGTTTCGCGCTCGGGGTCAACCACGGAGGTCAGGCCGGCAATGTAGCCGAGGGCGCGGGCCGTTTCGTCTGACTTATAGGCATATGCCTGGATGCGCTGAGTGCCTTCGGTCAGGGGGAAGGGCGCGGAGAAATCCACGGAGAAGCGGCCGTTTTTGACGGTGCCAATCACTTGCTTGAGCACAGTGAAATCCTCAGTGATGGAGGCCATATATTCGGCGTCGGAGGTCATGCCCTGCTGAATGAGGTTGCGGCGCGTGGAGGGGACGTCGAAAATGCTGAGCACCACGGTTCCGGAGAATCCGGGGTCAAGTTCGCCGGCGGAGTTCATGATTGCGCCTTCAATGCGGTTGGTTGCGCCGACGTAGAGAGTGGCATTGTCGTCGTTCACCTTATGGATAGCGACCTTATTATCAGCCTTGTAGACGGACACTAAGGGGTCGCCGATGAAGGTGTAACAGAAGTGGTTAATCAGCGTGCGGCGATTGGTGGCGGCGGCAGTGACGGCCTTTGATTGGGCGCGCTTGTAGACGTTGCCCCAGAGGTCGCCGTCGGGCGCAGCGTCATATTCCTTGACGAACTGGAGGCCGAGCACACCGTTTTCTTGCTGGAACACTTCGCGGGTGGCGGCAATGGTGCCGATGAAGCCGCCGTTTTTATTCTTTAACAGGGAGTTAGGCACATTGTCGGGGTTGACGTCGCTGCGGCCCACGTTGCATGATCCGATGAAGCCAAACGTGTAGCGCTGCGGAGAGACGTAAGAGCCCGCAAGGCTCAGCGGCATGAGGTAACTTCCCTCCTTGGTGGTGCCGAACTCATCTGAACGACCATGACCAAAGTAGAGCATAAGGCCAACCCCTTCACGTAAAGACGAGAGCATCACCTTTTGAAGAGTGTTCACACTGGAGGTATTATAGAAGTTTGCGGCCGGGCGAATCACGGTGAGTTCCTTTTCAAAGCGGTCGGCCAACGGTTTGGCCACGGCTTCGGCGTCGGCATAGTGCATCGGCGCGCCGGGAGTGCCCTCGAAGTCAGAGGCCACCATGATGGTGCCGGGCATGGGCGAGTGAGGCTTCTCGGTCAAGTAGGTCTCCACCTTATTAATATAGGTTCGGATATCGGCGGGCGAGGTCAGCGGAATGCGACCAACGGCGATGTCCATGTCGTTGCCATGGACTTGATAGAAGGTGTGGCGCACGCCCCAGTTGCCGGAGGTCTTGGGGTTGGTGAGGCGGCCATAGAAAGTGTCAGAGTAGAAGCTGCGCACCTCGTAGGTGTCGTCGTCGTAACATTCATTTTGGGCGGTGATGACGCCGGAGCCGAAGGGGGTGATGGCATTGGCATTGTCAACAACAGCACCGCCAAGAATAATCAGCGCCTTGAGCTTGCCGCCCTGCTTGCGGGCGAGGTGAGCCATGAAGCGGCGCACTGATTCGGGGGAGATATTACCCGAGCCGAATTCATTGAAAACCAATTGCTGGTCAACTACTTGCACGTCATATCCCTGCAGGCGGCGATGAACGTCGGCCAACTCCTCGGCCACGTCCATGAAGAGCCCGGAGGTGAGAATCACGGCGTCAGGCGCCGGCATGGCGTGGAGGTTTTGATTGGCCACGTGTTCCACGATCTCGGGCGAGGGCTGAGTGGCGTTGAGGTCAAAGGCGGCAATGTAAGAGCCCGCGAACTCCGAGGGGATGGAGGCCACTTGTCCAATGAGTTGAGAATCATCGCCTTCGGCCATTACACACTCTTTTACTTCAAGGGGCTTGGTGACGTCCCAGAAGTGCCAATCGGAGCCTTCGTCGAGGTTTTTGACGGCAAACTGACTGTTTTTGGTCATATTTTTGGAGTCAAACACCATCATCAGCTGCTTTTCGCCGCTGAGGTCATTATGGCGGGAATAGAGCAATGTCCAATAGTCAAGAGCAGCCTCCTGGAAGGAAGTGAACTCCGGATTGACGCTGAAGGTCACTTCATAATTTATCGGCTCATTTTTTGCGGGGAAAAGGAGTTGCTGATAGCGGCGATAGGAGCCGATGGTCTGGTGGGTGGCGGAGGTGGCCACGATGGCCATCTGAGCGCCGTCGGAGGCCTGCGTGCGCACTCCGTTATTAAAAGAGGTGAGCAGCGGGGCCTTCTTGCCGCCATACACGTCGAGACCCTGATAAATAATGCGTGCCAAGCCACTATTGGCCACCTTTTTCAGCTCGAAGGGATAGGTGTAAGAATCTTGCGGCGTGCGGAAAATATCGCCCACAAAGACAATGCCACCGACTCCATAGTGGTTCTTATCCTCCTCAAAGTGGATTATTGACGAATGATACGTCGCGGCGCTCTCCGAGAGGGTTTGAGGCGCGGCGAGTTCGCCCGGCTCAAGGCGCTCCGTGGGAATATCGCTCAGGAAGTAAGTCGCTCCCTTGGAAAAGACGTGCTTTTTGTGTTCAAACTGGGCGGGAGTGGGATACTCGGCCTCGGGCTGATTGATTGACGCCTTATATTTCTCATATCGCCAGATTTCCGGCTCCAAGTCGAGATTCGACTTGGCATAAAACACCAATTTCCCGGCCGAAAAGAGCGAGGGAATCTGGTTCAGATCAGCGGGGATAGTGTTGAAATTATGGGTCAACAGGAGCGTCGGATTGTAGCCAAAGACCTTGACATTGGCGGGGTCGGCAAATCCGAGGTCGGTCAATTGGGCTTCGGTGAACTGATAGACGCCGTCGTCGTTGACGCGAATTTTGACCCATTTGCCGGTGCTGAGCACTGAGGATGAGGGCTCTACATAGCTCACGGCGGCGCTCGCCGTGAATCCCAAGAGGGCCATCAGAATGAGGATAGGGAGAGATATGATTTTCTTCATGGAATCGGTTTATTTTATGTTGAACTCAATGACCGGGCGGCCTGCGAGCTCTACTTTAATTTTGTCGTTGATACTGATTGGGTTACGAGGGAAATCCTCAGTGTCGAGAACCAAGACATCGCCCTGCTTGATGGTGGAAAACCGCGCAACATTGACTATTGCCTCACATTCCTCAGCCGTCAGCCCCTCGGGCTCCACGGGGACCCAGTCGCCCAAAATCACGGCGCCATCCATAAAGTCGGCAGCAGGATTCTCCGCGGCCTGCGGAATCCAGGCCAAGGTGCGCTCCTCGACATAGCGGCACGCAAACTCGGGGCGCACCCCCTTGCCGAGGCGCGAAATCCTCAGCGCCGGAGCGCAATGCCACGTCCAATTGCAACCAAACTCCGGGAGAAACCACGGATGATGGTTCCTGCCCACGGCAGAGTCGGCTATGACGCGAATGTTTCCTTTATCTGTGAATATGATGGTTTTCATTTAAATTAAGAGGCACACGAGGTCACGGAAACCTCATGCAAATCCTTATAAATAACGTGCAAAGTTAAGAAAAATTGCGCAATCTTGCAAATTGCTTGCAATTTTCAGCAGAAAATCGTAAATTTGCAGAACGAAAAAATTGCTTTTGAATATGAAACTACGACTTTTTGCAGCGCTCGCAGCCTTAGGGACAGCCGCCTCGGCCCTCCCCTGCACGAGCCTTATTGCCGCTAAGGGAGTGGCCGGCGACGGCTCCGTGATGATCACCTATGCGGCTGATTCTCATACCCTTTACGGCGACATGCCCTCCACCCCCGGCGCAACCCATCGCCCCGGCGAAATGCGCAAGGTCTATGACTGGGACTCCGGAAAATTCCTCTGCGAGATTCCGCAGCCTGCCGTAACTTACTCGACCATCGGCCACATCAACGAGCATGGACTCGCCCTGGCCGAGAGCACCTGGGGCGGCCGCGAGGAGCTCTGGGACACCGACAACGGCGGAATTGACTATGGCTCACTGATTTACATCACCCTCGAGCGCGCCAAGACCGCCCGCGAGGCCATTCAGATCATGACTGACTTAGTTCAAGAATACGGTTACGCTTCCGAGGGCGAATCCTTCTCCATTGCCGACCCTAACGAGGCCTGGATCATGGAAATGATCGGCAAAGGTCCCGGACAAAAAGGCGCCGTGTGGGTGGCCCGCCGAATTCCTGACGGCTACATCTCCGGCCACGCCAACAATCCGCGAATCCATCAGTTCCCGCTCAATGACCCCGAGACGATCTATGCGCCTGACGTCATTGACTTTGCTCGCGAAAAAGGTTACTATGAAGGCCCCGACTCGCTCTTCAGCTTCTCCAAAGCTTATCAGGTTTATGACCATGGCGCCGTGCGCGGCTGCGACGCCCGAGTGTGGAGCTATTTCAACATGTTTGCCCCCGAGGCTGCGGCGCCTTATCTGCCGTGGGCCATGGAGGGCGCCGGCGAGCCCATGCCCCTGTGGGTAAAGCCGGAAAAGGAAGTCGACGTGCGCGCCATGCAATGGGCTATGCGTGACCACTTTGAGGGCACTCCCATGGACATGACGCAGGACATCGGCGCCGGTCCCTTTGACGTGCCCTATCGCTGGCGCCCCATGAACTGGGAGGTCGACTCCGTGAAGTATTTCCATGAACGCGCCATCGCCACTCAGCAAACCGGCTTCTCCTTCGTGGCCCAGCTGTCAGACCAAGTGCCCGAGGGGATGAAGGGCACGCTCTGGTTTGGATGTGACGACGCCAACACCACGGTTTATTCGCCCGTTTACAGCTGCATGACTCAGGTGCCCCACTGCTTTGAGGTGGGCAATGGCGACCTCTACAACATCAGCCGCGACGCCGCCTTCTGGGCCCACAATCTCGTTGCTAATCAGGCTTATAACCGCTATAGCCAGATGATCCCTGACATTCGCCGCGTGCAAAACGAGCGCGAAGACCTCGCCGCCAAAACCCACGAGCAAATCAAGCAACTCATCAAGGATAAACCCCTTGACGAACAGCGCGCCATGCTCACCTGGGCCAGCCATAACCTCGCCGACGGAGCCACGCAGGCCTTCTTTGCCCTGAACGATTTCCTGACCGTGAAGTTCCTTGACGGCAACATCAAGAAGCAGAATCCCGACGGCTCGTTCCAGCGCACGGAGACCAACCTCCCCGTGCAGCCCGAATTTGGCGGCTATAATGAGCGCTATTTCCGCTCAATTGTCAACGAAACCGGCGATAAATTTAAAGAAAAGACCCTGAAATAAAGATTATGCGCACTGAGAAAGAATTAGAAAACGTAACCCTCCTCGGGGCAAACAAAACCGTCTACCCTACCGACTATTCGGCTGAACTGCTCGAATGGTTCCCCAATAAGCACCCGGAGCACGATTATTTAGTGACCCTCGATTGCCCGGAGTTTACCTCCCTCTGCCCCAAAACGGGCCAACCCGACTTCGGACACATTATTATTAATTATATCCCGGGCGAAAAAATGGTGGAGAGCAAGAGCCTGAAACTTTATCTCTTCTCCTTCCGCAATCATGGCGACTTTCATGAGGATTGCATCAACATCATCATGAAGGACCTGATGGCGCTGATGTCGCCCCGCTATATCGAGGTCATCGGGCTGTTCACTCCCCGCGGGGGCATCTCCATCCGCCCCTATGCCCAGTGGGCCGACGCCGACCATCAGTCGCTCCTCCCCATCCGCATGGCCGCCCAAATGGCCTCGCAGATACCGCTGCGCGGTGTTTAATTACCTTCGGTGTTTAAAGTTTAAGGTTTTATTCCGTTGAATGTAGGGCTGCACCCCGGTGCAGCCGCGGCCTTCACTCCGCGACCAAACAAATTAAAGATTTATGGAAAAAGACGCATTGATAGTGCTTTCCGGAGGCATGGATTCCGTGACCCTCCTTTATGATTATAAGGACACAATAGCCTTAGCCGTGAATTTCATCTACGGCTCAAACCATAACATGCGCGAATTGGCTTGCGCCCGCCGCCATTGTCAGGCATTAGGCATTGAGCTGCTCGAAATTCACCTCGATTTCATGGGCGAGTATTTCCATTCGTCGCTCCTTGAGGGAGGCGAGGCCATCCCCGAGGGCCATTATGAGGATGAAAACATGCGCTCCACGGTGGTGCCCTTCCGCAACGGCATCATGCTGGCCACCGCCGCCGGACTGGCCGAAAGCCGCGGACTGCGCGCCGTGATGCTCGCAAACCATAGCGGCGACCACAGCATCTACCCCGACTGTCGCCCCGAATTTATCGACGCCATGGCCCACGCCATCGCTGCCGGAACTTACGAGGCCATCGAGCTGCGCGCGCCTTACACCAACATGACCAAGGCGCAAATAGCCATGCGCGGTCGCGACTTAGGTATCGACTACTCAACCACTTACAGCTGCTATAAGGGCGGCGAACACCATTGCGGAGTGTGTGGCACCTGCCGCGAACGCCGCGAATCCTTGGCCGAAGCCGGCATTGTTGACACCACAGTCTATATCGATGATTTCGCCACGGAATAAAAAAACGAAAGTGCGCATCTTCACAGACACGCACCTCCCTCATAACCAAAATTCAAGTATATAATTCTTATTGTCTAACAAAACGATGGCTGAAAATGTTCTCTGGAGAGAGGCTTTCAGCAATGCAAAGTTAGCAAGAATTATGTAAACTTGCAAGAGTTTATATACTAAAAAGCGTTAATTCAGAATGTTAAAATTTTCACAATACTTAAATTAACATAAGAATACAACCTTCGGTTGTGTTTAAGGTTTAAAGTTTAAGGTTTAAGGTTTAAATACCTGCGGTGTTTAAAGTTTAAAGTTTAAAGTTTAAGATTTATGGATTTTAGCTTCGCTGCGCTTGCTTTTGAGCTTTTGCTTGATATAAATTTTTGATTTTTATTGATATTTGATTTATGAATGACGATATACAGGGTTTTGAAAAATTGCGCGTTTGGCAGGAGTCAAGAACTCTTGTCAAAGATATTTACATTGTGACCCGAGAATTCCCCCGCGAAGAACTCTTCGGTTTAACAAATCAGGTGCGCCGCGCTGCAGTTTCAATCAGCTCAAATATCTCTGAAGGAGCAGCAAGAACGTCGCCTAAAGATCAGAAGCACTTCTTTACTATGGCCTTTGGATCTGTATATGAAGTTCTAAATCAATTAATCCTTTCTAATGACTTAGGATTTATCAATGACGAAACACTAAAAAAATTTCGACGCCAAACAAAGACAATCTGCTCTCAACTCGCAAAATTAAGTGCCTCCACAACAAAAAGAATAAACTAAAACTGTAAACCCCAAAGATAACCCTCCTTAAACATTAAACCCCAAAGATAGCCCACCTTAAACATTAAACCCCAAAGATAAACCTCCTTAAACATTAAACTTTAACCCTTAAACACCAAAGGTATTTAAACATTAAACTTTAAACCTTAAACACCGAAGGTATTTAACCTTAAACACCGAAGGTATTAAACTTTAAACTTTAAACACAAAAGACAGAATGGCTTTTGTATACGCTGAAGTGATTGTTCCGTTGCCGCTGAATGCGGTGTTTACTTACGCTGTGCCCGAGGAATTGCGCGGGAAGGTGAGCGTGGGGAGCCGTGTGCTGATACCGTTTGGGCGGCGTAAGTTTTACACGGGAATTGTGGAATCCCTTACCCCGATTGCCCCGGAAGGGTTTGAGGTTAAGGAGATTACGCGACTGATTGACCGCCCTGACGACCCCATTCTCTGCAACCCGCAGCTGAAGTTTTGGCGCTGGATGGCCGAATATTATATGTGTTCCATCGGCGAAGTGATGCGCGCCGCCCTACCCTCTGCCCTCAAGCTCGAGAGCGAAACCTTCATTGAGCCGACCACCGACGCCGACCGCGACAACCTCACGGGCCTGACCGACGAAGAGGCGCTGATGCTCGCGGCCTTGAGCAATGAAGGGCGCATCTCCTTAGGCGACCTCTCCAAGAAAACCGGGCTCACCGCCGCGCCTGACCGCGCCATAGCCTCGCTGATAGCCAAGGGGTTAGCCATGGTCAGCGAAAAAGTCATAGAAAAATATCGCTCGCAAAAGCGCGTGCTGATCTCGCTCCCACCGGAGGCCGACACCCAGGGATGGCGCACCTCAGCCTTCGCCACCGTAAGCCGCGCGGCAAAGCAGGAAAAGCTCCTGCTGACCATGTTGCAATTCCATTCCCAAGGCGAGCGGCAAGTGGAGAAAGCTCACCTGTTGGAACGCGCCGATGTGTCTCCCGCCATTCTTAAAGTACTTGTTGACAAAGGGTTGCTTATATCAGAAACCAAGGTCATCAACCGCTTTGCGGCCCCCGAGGGCGCGGAAATCATGGCCCTCCCTACCCTCAGCCCCGCGCAGACCGGCGCGCGCAACCGCCTCCTTGACCTCTGGGAGCAAGAGGGCAAAACCGTCAACCTGCTGCGCGGCGTGACCTCCAGCGGCAAGACGGAGATATATATTCACCTGATTGACCGAGTGTTACGCGACGGCAAGCAGGTCCTTTTTCTCGTCCCCGAAATAGCGCTGACCACTCAGCTCACCGAGCGCCTGCAGCGCGTGTTTGGCTCAAAAGTGCTGGTCTATCACAGCAAATTCACTGATAATGAGCGAGTTGACATCTGGCAGCGACTACTCCATAGTCGCGAGCCGATGGTGATTGTCGGCGCGCGCTCGTCGGTGTTCCTCCCCTTCCGCCGTTTAGGGCTGATAATCATCGACGAAGAACACGAGCCGAGCTTCAAGCAATATGACCCGGCGCCGCGCTATAATGCGCGCGATGCGGCCATAGTCTTAGCCGGGATGCATGGCGCTAAAGTGCTGTTAGGCAGCGCGTCGCCCTCGGTCGAGACCTATTATAAGGCAAAATCCGGGCGCTATGGCTTGGCCGAGCTTACGGAGCGTTATGGCGGCGTGGGTCTGCCCGAAATCAAGGTCATCGACATGAAAAAAGAGTGGAAGAAATTCCGCACACTCCGCCCCTTAGCCGACGAAATGCACGAAAAAGTCAACGCCACGCTCGCCGCGGGCGACCAGGCGATAATCTTCCACAATCGCCGCGGATTTGCCCCGATGGCGCGCTGCAAGGCGTGTGCTCACGTGCCCAAATGCGAGTATTGCGACGTCTCGCTGACCTATCATCGCCTTGAAAATCGCCTGATTTGCCATTACTGCGGCGCGCAATATCCGCTCCCCACCCTCTGCCCCGTGTGTGGCGAGCCCTCAATCGAAATCGTGGGCTACGGCACGGAGCGCATCGAGGACGAAGTGGCCAAGGAATTTCCGAAGGCCACAATCCTGCGCATGGACCTTGACACCACCCGTAATAAGGATGGTTATCAGGAGATTATCAACGCCTTTTCGGCCCACAAAGCCGACATCCTCGTGGGCACTCAAATGGTCACCAAGGGCCTGGATTTCTCTGACGTGAAAATCGTGGGCGTACTTAACGCCGACATGCTCATCAATCAGCCGGATTTTCGCTCGGCCGAGCGCGCGTTTAACATGCTCATTCAGGTGGCCGGGCGCGCGGGAAGGCGCGAAAAAACGGGCGAAGTGATTGTGCAGACCTCCCAGCCGGACCACCCCGTAATCACGTCGCTGCTGCGCCACGATTACGAAGGATTCTACGCCCGCGAGCTCGAGGAGCGAAAAAAATACACCTATCCGCCCTTCTCGCGCATGATATTTATCTATCTGAAACACAAGGAAGAAGAGGTGGTCGACGTGATGGCCCAACGCTATGGCACGGAGTTGCGCGCACTGCTTGGTGCGCGAGTCCACGGCCCGGAAAAGCCCGTGGTGGCGCGCGTCCAGTCGCTCTACATTCGCCGCTTCATGCTCAAAATCGAGCCCGAAGCCTCCATCACAAAGGTCCGCACCCTCCTACGCGACACCTACCACCACATCCTGACCATGAACCCCGACCTCAAAGGCGTCCAAATCCACTACGACGTCGACCCTGCTTAGGTGAGGGTGACGACGGTGATGCCGGCGCCGCCGAGGCGGACGTCTTCGTCGGCGTAGCGGGCCACTCCGGGGACGGTTGAGAGGTATTGACGGATGGCTTGGCGGAGGGCGCCGGTGCCGGTGCCGTGGAGGATGCGCACGCGCGAGCAGCTGAAGCGAATGGCGTCGTCGATGAAGTAAGTGACGGCTTGCAGGGCCTCGTCGGCGCGCATGCCTCTGACGTCAATTTCCTGCTTGAATTCCAAGCGGCGTTCGCGCTGCTGCTCCTGGGTGACCATGGCCACCTGAGTGGGTGCGGCGCTGCCTGATTGCGGCTTTTGGAGCGTGTGGGTCAGGCGATTAAGCTTTACCTTGGTCTTGAGCATGCCGAAGCTGACGGTGGCCTCCTTGCCCTCAATGGCGAGCACTTGGCCGGGCACATTTTGCCCTTCGAGCTTGACGTAATCGCCCACGGCAATGGGTCGCCGAGAGTCATTTGCCGCCGGCGTGGGCTTCTGTTTTTTCGCCTTGGGCGCCTTTTTCAGCAGGGGGTGTTCGCTCTCGGCGGCTTGGCTTTCGGCTTGCTCGGCGCGGAGCTTTTGGCGCAGTTCGCGGGTCTGCTCCTTGTCGGCCTGCGCCTTGCGAATTTCGTGGATGGTGCGCTCAATAGCGGCGTTTGTCCCCTCGATGATTTTGCGCGCTTCCTCCTTGGCGTCGGCAAGGATTTCGCGTCGGCGGTCGCGGAGGTTTTGCGCGTCGTTTTCATACTCCTGGAGGGTATTTTCGAGCTTTTTCTCCTTTTGGCGAATCTGCATGCGCTTATTTTCCCAATATCGGCGGTCGCGGGCAATGTCGAGTAGATATTTGTCCATGTTGACGTAATCCTTGCCAACAATCTCCTTGGCGCTCTCAATAATCTCCTCCGGCAGGCCGATTTTGCGGGCAATCTCGATGGCAAACGATGACCCGGCGGTGCCCACGAGGAGCTTAAACATCGGCTCCATGCGCTGGCGATCGTAAAGCATTGATCCATTGACCAATCCGGGCGTTGTCTCGGCCATCTGCTTGAGGTTTTGATAGTGGGTGGTAATGACGCCCCACATTCCTTTTTCGGCAAATCGCCCGAGGATTGACTGGGCTATGGCGCCGCCAATCAGCGGCTCGGTGCCTCCGCCAAATTCGTCGATCAGCACCAGCGAGCGGGAGCCGCCGCGCGCCATAAAGTGCTTCATGTGAGTGAGATGCGAGGAGTAAGTGGAGAGGTCGTTTTCAATCGATTGGTCATCGCCAATGTCGACGAAAATATCCTCAAACAAGCCAATGTGGGAGTTCTCATAAACCGTCGGGAGCAGGCCGCACTGGGTCATATATTGCACAATGCCAACGGTTTTGAGGGTCACGGACTTGCCGCCGGCATTGGGTCCGGAGACTATCAGCAGGCGGCGTTCGGGGGTCAGATGAATGTCGAGAGGGACAATCTCCTTGCCCTGTGCGCGCAGCGACATCAGCAGGCCGGGATGGCAAGCGTGATACCACTCAATTTCCGGCTCGCGGGAAAGATGCGGCAGCGTGCCGCCCACTTCGAGGGCATAGAGCGCCTTGGCGTGGATGAAGTCAAATTCGATTACAATTGAGTATGAATCAACGATTTCCGGGATTGACGGGCGAATTTCGGCGGTCAGCGCCGTTAGGATGCGAGCAATTTCGCGGCGCTCCTCCATTTGGAGTTCGCGGAGGCGATTATTGGTCTGCACCACCTCTGCCGGCTCGATAAACACGGTCTTACCGGAGGCGGATTCGTCGTGGACAATGCCCTGGATTTTGCGCTTGTTCATGGGCGAGACGGGGATGACCATGCGGCCGTCGCGCACGCTGGGGGCGGCGTCGGCGTCAATCAGCCCGGCGGCGACGGCGGAGGCCATCACTCGCCTCATGGCGGCAGCAATGGCTCCGGAGGCGGAGGCGAGCTGACGGCGAATTTCGCCGAGTTCGGGCGAGGCAGAGTCAAGGACGTTGCCGTAACGGTCTATCACTCGGTCAATTGCACGAATAAGCTCGGGAAAATCCATCAGCGGCTCGGCGCGGAAGGCCAAGCGCGGATAAGCCTTTGCGGCCTCCTCGCGGCGGAAAAAGCGGGAGATGGCGGAGATGGCTTCGAGAGTGTCGCGCGTGCGCCGCAGCTCCTCGGCGGGGAGAAAAGTGCCGTCAATGCGCACCGAGGCGAGGGCCTGGCGCAGGTCGGCCACGCGACTGATGGGCAATTCGGAGGCCTCGCCCGCGCGCTCTATGGCCACCATCTCGGCCGTGGCCTCTAACTCCGAGCGAAGTGATTCATAATCAGACGAAAACTCAATCCGCTCCGAGCTGAGTTCAGCAGCAGGAGCGGTGAGACATTTCGAGCGGACGGCCTCACGCACGGAGGTGAAGCCAATTTTATTTTCAAACCCTTTGGGGTAAATCATAGTCAGAAAATTTGGTCGGCCAGCGATTTATTTTGAGTGCTGACATACTCTTTAAAAGCCTTAATATAAGCGTCGGCGCTCTGGTCAGAGACATTGCGGCGCATTTCCCATTCGCGGGCCTTGACGGAAAGGAGGGCCGAATGGAGGTCGCGGGCATTGACGTCGCCGTCGTCGCCCCCGCGGGCAATGTCGAGGAGGGCGCGGGCGTCATTTTGGCCGCGTTCGGTGGCTTGCGGGATATCGGCGGAGATGACTTCCGATTCTTTTACGGAGCATGCCGTCAGGGAGAGGATGGATATCAAAAATGCAAAAATCAGTTTCTTCATAATATTTTTTCTTTAACACGTTCCATCAGCCATCGGGGCGTCGACGTGGCGCCGCAGATGCCGATGCTTTGGGCTCCGGCGAGCAGGGAGAGGTCGAGTTCATCGGGGCCGGAGATGAACTGCGTGTGAGGGTTGACGGCGCGACATTCGTCAAACAGGAATTTGCCGTTAGAGCTCTTTCGGCCGGCCACGAAGACTATGGCGTCATGGCTGCGGGCAAATTCGCGGAGATTTTCCACGCGATGGGCCACGGAGCGGCAAATGGTGTCAAACGTGTGAAATTCAACGCCGCGGGCGAGGTGATCGGCCAATTTTGCGGCAATGTCGCGCAGGCCGTTGAGGCTCTTGGTGGTCTGCGAATAGAGGTGGGTGGTCCGCGTGGGGTCCACCTTTGCGAGGTCGGCCTCGGTTTCGACTACTTTGGCATGGCCGGAGGTCTGGCCGACGAGGCCGTTGACTTCGGCGTGGCCTAACTTGCCGTAGATCACTATCTGCGGGGCGTTAATGGCGTAGTAGGCCTTCTTGATTCGCTGCTGGAGTTTGAGCACCACGGGGCAGGTGGCGTCGATGATTTCGATGTTGTTGCGGCGGGCGAGTTCGTAGGTCTCCGGGGGTTCGCCGTGGGCGCGGAGCAGAACTTTGCAGTCGTGGAGCTCGGCCATTTGCTCGTGGCTGATGGTCACCAAGCCGTTGCGGCGCAGGCGCTCCACCTCGTCCGAGTTATGGACAATGTCGCCGAGGCAATAGAGCGGCGTGCCCTTTGCCAATTCCTCCTCGGCCTTTTGAATTGCGGCGGTCACTCCGAAGCAGAATCCGCTGCCGGCATCAATCTCGACAGTTCTCACTCCTTAGATGCGGCTTTGCGGTATTGTTCAATGAGCCAGGCGTTTTGCTCGTCGATGGTCATGTGGCCGTTGTCAAGGTCAATGGCGTCGGCGGCGCGTCGCAGAGGCGATTCGGCGCGGGTTGAGTCGATGTGGTCGCGATGGCGCACGTTGTCGAGCACCTGCTCGTAAGTGGTCTCTATCCCCTTCTCTGCGAGCTCTTTAAAGCGGCGTTCGGCGCGCACTTCGGCCGGGGCGTTGACGTAGATTTTCAGCTCGGCCTGAGGGAAGACGGTGGTGCCGATGTCGCGGCCGTCCATGACGATGCCTTTTTGGCGACCATACTGCTGCTGGCGTTTGACCAAGTCATGGCGCACGGCGGGAATTGCCGCAATGGTGCTGACATAGGCGCTGACCTCCAACGAGCGGATTTGCTCCTCAATGTCAGCGCCGTTGAGGGTGGTGTGCTGGCCCTCGGGCAGGAGGATGAAGTCAATTTTCAGCCCGGGGAGCGCGGCAATAAGTTTTTCTTCGTTGACGGTGCCGTCAGGGGCAATCAATCGCGCCTGCATGGCATAGAAAGTCACGGCGCGATACATGGCGCCCGTGTCGATATATCTGTATCCGATGGTGCGGGCCAAGGCTTTGGCCATGGAGCTTTTGCCCGACGAGGAGAAGCCGTCGATGGCAATGATTATCGGTTTGAGTTCGGGGTTAGAAGAAGTCATAAAGATTGGTC
>CAZLMV010000025.1:0-17941 GCA_964560625.1 uncultured Bacteroides sp.
AGGTGATGCCATAGACGCGCACCAGCTGATTGCGCTTCTCGTCGCCGCGCCAGTAAGCACCGGCCAAGCTCATGATTTTCACGGCCTTGATGGGGGCAGTGGAGGGCAAGTGCGGGCCGCGGCAAAGGTCGGTAAAGGAGCCTTGGGTGTAAGTGGTGATGGTGCCGTCTTCGAGTTCGGAGATGAGCTCACACTTATATTCTTCGCCACGCTCGCCAAACATCTTCATGGCGTCGGCCTTGGAGATTTCGGCGCGCACAATCGGCTCTTTGCGGCGGGCCAATTCGAGCATTTTCTTTTCGATGGCGGCAAAGTCGGCCGAGGTCAGCGTGTGGCCATTGGTGTCAATATCGTAGTAGAACCCGTTTTCAATGGCGGGTCCGATGCCGAATTTCACTCCCGGATAGAGCTCCTGGAGGGCTTCGGCGAGCAAGTGGGCGGAAGAGTGCCAGAAAGCGTGCTTGCCCTCGGCATCCTCCCATTTATATAGATGCAGGTCAGCGTCGGCTTCAATCGGGCGGGTCAAGTCCCACTCTTTGCCACCGACTTTAGCGGCCAACACATCCTGTGCCAGTCGCGGACTGATTGATTCTGCTATTTGCAGCGGGGTCACGCCGGCTTCGTATTGCTTGACGCTCCCGTCGGGAAAAGTAATGTTAATCATCTTAATGATAGTCCAAAAATCGGGTGCAAAGATACAAAAAAATTAGCAAATAACCAAGCCCCCGCGAAAAAAGTTACATTTTCCCTCAAATTTTTCCCTTTCGGGCCCGTTTTTCCTGAACCAAACCCTTCCCGGGGGCGTTTTTAAGGCAGAAACTTTTAAAAATCTAAACTTCTTACTATGGCAACAAAAAGCATTAAAGGCACACAGACCGAGAAAAACCTCGTGATTTCCTATGCCGCTGAATCTATGGCCTATACGCGCTACACTTACTACGCCCAACAGGCTGAAAAAGAATTATATTACCCCATCGCCAAAGTCTTTCAAGACACGGCCGCCAATGAGCTCCACCACAGCAAGATCTACTTCAAGGACCTTGAGGGCGGACAGGTCAACGTGGACCTCACCGTCGACGCCGGAGTAATCGGCACCACCCTTGAAAACCTCACCATCGCCGCCAATGAAGAGCAGTCAGAGGGCGTGGACCTCTACATCGCCTTCGCCAAGACCGCCGACGAAGAGGGTTTCCCCGACATCGCCGCCCATTTCCGTGCCATCGCCGAGATTGAGGCTCGCCACGAAAAGCGTTTCCGCAAGCTCATCGACCAGGTCAAGAACGGCACCGTCTGGAAGCGTGACGAACCCATCCAGTGGCAGTGCTTAGTCTGCGGCTACATCTATTACGGCACCGAGCCTCCCACGAAGTGTCCCGCTTGCGATCACCCCTATCAGCACTACATGCCCTTGGACATGGACCTTGACTAAACTGACCGCGAGTAAATAAATCGCAATCCCACAGCGGTTAACACCGCCGAAACGACACTCAAAACGGGTGTGGACAATCCGACAAATCCGGGGTCCACGCCCGTTTGCATTGTCAGCACCGACACCGCATTATTAAGCATATGGCAGGCCACGGCGGTCCAGAGCGACCCCGTCCACACGGCCAAATAGCCGAACCCGGCGCCAAGAATCATTCGCGGCACGAACCCAATAGGCTGAAAATGAAGCAGCGAGAACACTATCGCCGCAATCCAAACGGCCAAATGGACGCTCATCGGCTTGGAGCGAAGCAGATTTTGCAGCGCCCCGCGGAAAAACAGCTCCTCACAGAGCCCCGGAATAATGGCGATGATGCAAACGCCTAAAATAGTGGCAGCCACGCCTTTACCCATCAGCAATCCGTAGGCTTCCTGCGCCGCCTCCTCGCCCTTGACGACCGACTCGGGCCACGGAAGCAGCCCGAACGCCTCAACGAGGCAGTTCAGAGCCGGAAGGGCGACAATCAGCGTGAGCAGCGACGCGCCGAGCATCCCCGCCGAGGGCAACTGTCTGATTCCCAAGAAGTCAGCCGGGCGGCGAGTAATCAGCACCGCGCACCCCACCGCCGGAAGCATGAACATCAGCAACTGCTGAACCACCGTCGCAATCCTCAGCGCCGCCTCGGGGGCCATCGGCAGTCGCTCAAAAAGCGCCGACAGCCCTACCGTTAGTGCCCCGCCAAGAATAAAAAGCAGGGTCAGGAGCCAGAGCCGGCGACTGAAAGTCAGGGAAAGATTCATAGGTAAAAGTCGTTAACGAGTAGTTGATAATCAGATGATTGGATATAAAGGCGCTCCTGTTCGGTCGCGGCGCCGTCGGCCGCAAATTCGAGCAATACTCGCCGCGGCTCCAAGGCGCGCAGCCGCGTGAAAAGGCCAACGATTCGGCGCGGGCGCAACCCGGCCAATCCGGCAGCAAACTCCCAGTCGCGGCGCAAATCGCTCGGGATAATCACGCTAACCGCCCCGCCCGGAGCAAGCAGCGCAACCGCCTTTGCCATAAAGGCTTGCGGAGTCAAAAGTCCCTGATGGCGAGCAGCGGCGCGAGCCGGGTCAGGAGCGAGCTCCCCGGTGGCGAAAAAGGGCGGGTTGGAAATGATGTTGTCATACTTCCCTTCGGGTGCAAATTCAAGAAAATCAGCGCAATAAACCCTGATTTTCTCCGCCCAGGGCGACCGCCCGGCGTTTTCCTCAGCCTCCCGCGCCGCAGCAGCGTCAAGCTCAACCATATCCACGGACTGAGCCCCGCGCTGAGCCGCCATCAGCCCGATGAGGCCGCAGCCGGCGCCGACGTCGAGCACCCGCCCCGAGCAGCGAGCCCAGGCCCCGAGGGTGACCCCATCGGTGCCCACTTTCATGGCCGCAGCCGAGTGGCTCACGGAAAATTGCTTGAATCGAAACACGCTGTCGCTCACCGCCTTAACCGGGAAAAAGTTAAGCGGCGAGCCTCTCCGCAAATCTCCGGAATGGTTCGCCGCTGAAAAAGGTGGGGATGGGCAGAAATTACTTCTTGCCGCGGTTGCCGTAACGGCTCATGAACTTGTCGACGCGACCGGCGGTGTCAACCAGCTTCTGCTTGCCGGTGAAGAAGGGGTGAGAGCTTGAGGTGATTTCAAGCTTTACCAAGGGATATTCAACGCCGTCAATGGTGATGGTTTCCTTAGCGGCAACGGTGCTGCGGGTGATGAACACCTCATCGTTACTCATGTCCTTGAAGGCAACTTCGCGATAATCTGCGGGGTGAAGGTCTTTCTTCATATCTAATAATCAGTTAGTTAATCAATGTTTATGGATGAATTTGGGAGGATGGTAAGCCCTCCGTTATTCGTAATGGCGCGGCAAAGTTACGAAAAATTCGCCAATTACGAAAACTTTTTCTCAATCTTTTTTCGATTCTTTTTTCTTTCCGCGAGATTTTCCCCGAAAAAACCGCCGCTTTTTCTTAGGTTTTTCAGCCTGATCCGACCGGTCTGACCTGTCTGACCTGTCTGACCTGTCTGACTGGTCTGACTGGTCTGACTGGTCCCCAAACTGCCCGCGCTTAACCGGCTTGCCAAGGAAGTCCTCAATAAACTTGAATTTCCGCCGCTCGCGGGGCGAAATCAGCGTCACGGCCACTCCGCTCTCGCCCGCGCGCGCCGTGCGACCTATGCGGTGCACATAATCCTCGGCATCGTGGGGCACGTCGTAGTTCACCACCATCGAAATGTCGTCAATGTCAATGCCGCGGGCCACGATGTCTGTCGCAACCAACACATCTATATTACCCGCGCGGAAATTGCGCATCACCTCCTCGCGCACCGTCTGGTCCAAGTCCGAGTGCATCTCCCCGGCCTTGACCTTCAGGCGCCTCAGTGTGCGCGCCAATTCCTTGACCTTGATTTTCGATGAGGAGAAGACAATCACCCTGCGGGAATTGACCGTCTCAAACAGGTGAAGCAGCAGTTTTTCCTTCTGCGGCTCCTGCACCTGATAGGCCAACTGATGAATATTCTCGCCGGGCTTGCTCACGGCTATTTTGATCTCTTCAGGGTTGACTAACAGCGTCTTGGCCATTTTCTGAATCTTCGGCGGCATCGTGGCCGAAAACATCAACGTCTGCTTCTTCTTGGGCAATCGAGTGGCAATCTGCATGATGTCATCATAAAAACCCATGTCGAGCATGCGGTCAGCCTCGTCAAGGATGAAAAATTCCACGTGGCTCAGGTCCACGTAGCCCATGGAAATATGGGCCAAGAGTCGCCCCGGAGTGGCAATCACCACCTCGGCGCCCGTCTTGAGTCCGTGCTGCTGGCGGGCATAGCCTGCGCCGTCGGTGCCTCCGTAAATCGGCAGCGAGCTGATGGGGAGGAAATAGCTGAATCCCTGGAGTTGCTGGTCAATCTGCAGGGCCAATTCGCGCGTCGGCGTCATCACCACGCATTTAATATGGTTCGAGGCCTCGCGCTTGCCTAATTCGTTGATCACCGGCAGCAGAAACGCCGCGGTCTTACCCGTGCCCGTCTGGGCCACGGCGATGAGGTCGCTCCCGCGAAGGGCCGCCGGAATGGCTTGTTCTTGGATGGGGGTGCACTCGTCAAAGTGCATATCATATAAGGCGTCAAGGACGTCGTCGGTCAGGTCAAGGTCTTCAAAAAACATGCTTCTTGGTTTATGGTTGATGGTTTATGGTTTATAGCCTGATTCATGAGGAGCGCAGCCCCCATAAACCATAAACAATAAACCATAAACCCGAAATTTCGGTGCAAATTTACAGATTTTTTTGCATTTTTTTGCCAAAAAGTTTGCAAATCTTTGCGTTTAATCGTAAATTTGCCGATACTATCCAATGCGCCCCAACGCCCACGGAGCGCGCCAACTCTTTAATAAACAATACATTATCCATATTTTAATGAAAACTAATACCATTTCTGCATTGTTAGTTGCCGCCCTCGGGCTGGCAACCGCAAACGTTGCCATCGCGCAGGCTAACCTGCCGGCAGCCCAAGGCGGTGTGGTAGTGTTCGGCAACAATGCCATTAACCTCGAATCGTCTGAGGGAGTGGAAGTTGAAGTGCCCACCTACACACGCTATACCTATGCCGTCAGCGGCGAAAGCTGGATCACCCCACGCATCAGCGACGGCAAACTCACTCTCCTCGTTGACGAAAACACTGCCGGCTCAAGCCGCAGCGCAATGCTCAATGTAACCACCGCCGCCGGAGGCACCGCCGTCTTGACCGTGCGCCAGCCCGGATGGGATCTCAGCTCTCAGGCCCAGGACGCCGTCGACGCCACAATGGTTTGGCCCGTGTGGAGCAAAGACGCCTGCTCCAAAAACGTAGGCCGCGCTAACTCCGGCGCCGAAAGCATCGAAAAAACCTACGACAAAGACCTCAACACGCTCTACCACACGTCCTACGCCGCCTTCAACCCCAATAAGGAGGAAGAATGGCCCATCTTGGAATATTATTTCACCGCCAAGGACGCCCCGGTTTCTCAGACCGTCAACGTCGCCTCCATCACCTATATCCCCCGCTCCGAAGGCGGCAATAACGGCAACTTCGGCATCGTAGACATCCAAGTGGGCAAGATGGACGCCGAACGCAACTTCACCTGGACCTCCATTCAGGACACCCCCTTTGATTTCAAATACAGCAGCTCGGCAAGCTCCGTCAATATCCCTGACGACATGCAAAAGGGCATCCACGCAATCCGTTTCATTGTCCACAGCGGCTATGACAACGCCAATGCGTCAATGTGTTTCGCCTCATGCGCCGAAATGCAGTTCCACAAACCCGCCGAAGCACTCAACGGCTCCGAGCTCTTCACCGACGGCGTCTACTCCTCACTCAAGCCCGGCACCACCCAGGCTCAGATCGACGCCATCCAAAATCCCCTGCTCAAGGAGTTGGCTCAGATGATGTTTGACGGCAAATACTCCTCCGAAGGACTCGTGTCAACCCACGAAGCCATCAAGCATCCCGCCACTTTGGCCGAAGAATGGAACGCCCCCGGCAAACTCTATTCCCAGTATGCCGGCGTGACCGGCGTGGCCCTCACCCCGGGCAAGTACACCGTAATCGTCAGCGGCCTTGACGGCGAAAAGAGCACCGCCGAACTCGCCCTTTACTACTGGCACGGCCACGAAGTCTACCAGGTGCCCGACGCTAACGCTGACGGAGGCACCCGCGACGTAAAATGGGGCGGCGAATCACGCAGCTACACCCTCCACAACGGCATCAACGTCATTGACATCCCCGTGCCCAACCGCCCCAACAAGCGCGTCGTGGGCGACGAAATGTGTCTGGCCTACATCAACAACTTCGACGACCAAGGCGTTGAAAACGGCACCGGCAAAGACGTTACCGTCCACATCGTCGGCGGCCTCGTCAACGGCTTCATCTCTAACACCAAGACCAACGCCGAAAACAAAGCCGTGCTCGACAATGCCGTCTATCCCGTGATGGACTGCCTCGGCACCCGCACGCAGTCAACCTGGCAAACCGACGCCCTCAAGCAGTACGCCAACGGCGAATGGGTGCGCCTGCTCAACATCTTCGACGAACTCATCATTTGGGAGCACCGCGTGCTCGGCGTCGAGAAATATAACCGCGTGCCGAAAAACCGCACCATGGCTTATGTGAACTATACCTATTATATGTTCCAGGGTGGCATGGGCCCGTCGTTCATGTACAACACCCAGTATCGTGTCTGCAACCCCACCAACCTCATGGAGCGAGACAACGACGCCATCTGGGGTCTGAGCCACGAATGGGGCCACCAGCACCAAATGGCGCCCTACTTCCGCTGGACCGCCTGCGCCGAAGTGACTAACAACATCTTCTCGGCCTACAACGTGGCCCACATGGGTTACCCCATTGACGTTAACCCCGGCCGCTACCCCACCAGCAAATGGCAGAGCTACATGCAAAACGGCGTCGAACAGCCCGGCCACATCCAGAAAATCTTCCTCAACGACGACTATAACCGCGACATCTCCGCCCCCAAAGACGGCGAAACCAAAACCTCTAACGACCGCGACAACATCGTCATGGCCTGCCGCGGCGACGCCGCCAAGGCTGCCAAGGCCGGCAACGCCTTCGGATGGTGTAAGGAGCTCCGCGACTTCGCCATCAATCAGCCCAAGTATCCTTCACGCCGTTTCGAGTCCAAGGCCGGCGAAGCTCCCTTTGCCGAAGCTGACCAAAACATCGTCAACCCCTGCACCGCCCTCAACGCCATCGAAGCCTATTCGAGCAACAACGGCGAACTCACCCTCGGCCCGTACGTTAACCTCATGAACTGGTTCGCCAACGAAAACGCCGACTGCCCCGACGCCGACAAGCGCCCCGACCTCTGGCCCGACCTCTTCGAGGCCCTGCGCCAGAATGACCGCCCCGAAGGCTCCTCAATCGAGAAGCAAGACGGCGTGGACAAATACGAGCTCCTCGCCTCAATCTTCAACGGCAACAAGTCCACCGACCCCGCCATCAACAAGGCCGAGCAATTCATCGAACAGTATCCCAACTCCGTCTGGACCAAGAAGGGCTACTTCTTAGCAAGCGGCAACCACTGGTGGCAGCAGAACTCCGCTCCTTACGTAATGAACTTCGTCCGCAAGGCTTCACGCCTGACCGGCTACAACCTCTGGAGCTACTTCGAACGCTTCGGCTGCCTCACCGTCTGCGCTCTCGAACAGGGCGACTACGGCATCCAGTATTACATCATGACTCAAGACATGTATGACGAGTTCAAGGCCGACATGGAAGCCCTCGAAAAAGACGGTACCCTCCGCCCCCTCTCCGACGAGCTCCGCCAGAAGATCTCTACCGTCCACTCGCCCGCATTCCCCAAGGCCGTCATCCCCAATGACCGTCCCATCCTCCCCACCGACAATTAATCCCCACCACGCTTTATAAAATATGAAACACAATATATTAGCAGCCTCCATTCTGACCCTTGGCGCACTGACTATCCCCTGCGGAGTCAGCGCCGCCAACATCAGAAACCTCGGCGCAATCAATAACAAAACCGCCTACGTCATCAAACGTCAAGGCAATTCCGGCACGGTCTACGGCTCTCTCTACTTCCTCGAAGGCTCCGACATCTGTCAGGCCAAAAGCTCCGGCATCTCCGCCGAATCGCCCGAAGCCCAATGGAGCATCCACTATTCCGACACCGAAAAGGGTTATTTCCTCTATAACTTGGGCGCCGAAAAATTCCTGACCGGCAATTCCAAGTCGCAGGCCGTATTCACCGACGAAGCCATTAAACTCACCCCCATCTACTTGGAGACGGCCGGCTACTGGGTGCTCGACTGCGGCGGCTACATCCTCGGCCTCGAGAAAGCCGACAAGGGCGCCGTGATCTTCGCCGACCAAGTGACCCGCCAAAACTACAAGGACACCGGCTTCTGCTTCCTCATCTCTGACACCGCCAACCGCGAACTCACCGACGACGAACAATCAGCCATCGAACAAAAAATCAAGGAAGGCCGCCAAGCCGCCATTGACCGCTACAAAGAATTCGTCGAAAAAGCCGAGGCCATGCTCACCAAAGAGTCTGACCAAAAATATGCCGGCGCCTATCCCCTCGACGAACTCAAACAGATGCTCGAAAACCCCGGCAAATACACCCTCACCCAGTTTGAGGAGGCCTACAATCGCGCCGTCAACGGCCGTCTGCCCCACCATGGCTACTATCGCCTCCACAACCAAAACCGCCCCGGCTCATACTCCTCTAATGGCGTAGTAGTCAAGGAAAACGGCCAGCTCGTCTCCATTGCCCACAAGAACCCCGCCTTTGGCGCCGCTCCCGCCGGCTATCAGGAAGACCTCTCCCTCTTCTCCCTCATCCCCGAAGGCGGCCCCTGGAACGTACGCCTATATAATAATGCCGCCGGCCAGTTCGTAACCTGCCCCTCCGGCAATAACTCCAAGGCGTGGCTCGACCAAGACCCCTCAAAGGCCACAGTCTTCACCCTCGACCCCAACAATGACTTCAAGCGCCAGTTCCGCCTGAAATTCACCAATGCCGACGGCTCTTACATCACCGTCAGCGGCAACAACGAACTCGTGGCCTACGACAAAGTCGAAACCTCCATGCAGTTCTGGTTCGAAAAAGTCAGCACCATTGACGTTACCACCGACGCCAACGGCTACCTCGCCCTCGTCCTCCCCGCCAACGTAACCCTCCCCGAGGGCATCAAGGCTTGGGTCGTTTCCTCCGTGCGCGATGGCAAAGCCTACGTCGAAGAAATCTCCGAAGGCGTCGGCGCCGACATCCCCTTCATCATCAAGGCCGAGCCGAACACCACCGTTTCGCTCCCCACCGTCGGCACCCCCGTTTGGCATCAAACCGCCATGGTCGGCTCTAACATCAAGGCCGAAGTCGCTGCCCGCCAAGAAATCGTCAGCACCCCCGCCGGTCTCTCCTTTGAAGTCAAAGAAGCAGGAACTGTCAACCCCGGCACCGCCTTCATCCTCACCGACGACGCCACCCCCCTCCAGGTCGTGATGGGCGCCGACCCCGAATCGTCAATCGAAGAAATCAGCGCCGACTCTGCCCTCGACCTCTTTGACCTCCAGGGCCGAATCGTCAGCGGCACTCCCCGCCCCGGTCTCTACATCAATGCCGCCACGAAAAAGGTGGTCCGCATCAAATAACCTCTCTATCCATTCATCACCATTTTAATCCGAGATCAGAGCTGCCTGCCCCCCCCTTTCCGGGGCTCAGACAGCTCTGATTCATATCCTTTTCTTCCAATTTTGCACAAAAATGTCGCTTTTTTGGCAAAAAATTTTCGTATGTCGCGGATTTTTTGTTACTTTGCACCGATATTAACAAGACTAATCATTAATTTACTCATCTAAATTCATTAATCACTATGTCTCAGATTGCAGACCGCGTAAAAGAGATCATCGTTGACAAACTCGCCGTCGACGAAAACGAAGTAACCCCCGAAGCTTCTTTCACCACCGACCTCGGTGCTGACAGCCTCGACACCGTTGAACTCATCATGGAGCTCGAAAAGGACTTCGAAATCTCTATCCCCGAAGACGAAGCTCAGAAAATCCAGACCGTAGGCGACGCTATCGCTTACATCGAAAACGTTAAGGCCTAATAGCCGCTCTGACGCTTCCCCCAATCCAAACCCACCTTTCTCCTCACCCCATTTTTTCAACCACTCAGACTTTTAGATGGAACTTAAACGAGTAGTAGTAACCGGCCTCGGAGCTATCACGCCCCTCGGCAACGATGTTGAATCTACATGGGCCGCTGCCGTCGACGGCAAAAGCGGTGCCGCGCCTATCACCCATTTCGACGCCTCAAAGTTCAAAACTCAGTTCGCTTGCGAAGTGAAGGACTTTAACGCCGCCGAACATTTCGACCGCAAAAAAGTGCGCCAGCTCGACCTCTACGCCCAGTATGCCCTCGTGGCTGCCCGCCAGGCCGTAGCTGATGCTGCCCTCGATGGCGAAAATATTGACAAAAACCGCGTCGGCGTGATCGTCGCTGCCGGCATCGGCGGCCTCCACACCTTCGAAGAAGAAGCCGGATACTTTGCCCTCCATGGCGAAGAACTCGGCCCCAAATATAACCCCTTCTTCATCCCCAAGATGATTGCCGACATCGCCTCCGGCCACATCTCCATGGAATACGGCTTCCACGGCCCCAACTACGGCACCGTCAGCGCTTGCGCCTCCTCAAATAACGCCATCATCGACGCCTTCAACCTCATTCGCCTCGGTAAGGCCGACGCCATCGTCACCGGCGGCGCCGAAGCTGCCGTCTTCCCCGCAGGCGTAGGCGGCTTCAACTCCATGCACGCCCTCTCTACCCGCAATGACGACCCCCAGGGTGCTTCCCGCCCCTTCAGCGCCAGCCGCGACGGTTTCGTCATCGGCGAAGGATCTGCCGTCTTAGTGCTTGAAGAACTCGAACACGCCAAGGCTCGCGGCGCCAAAATCTACGCCGAAGTCGTAGGCGGCGGTATGAGCGCCGACGCTTACCACATCACCGCTACCCATCCCGAAGGCCTCGGAGCCATGCTCTCCATGCGCAATGCCCTCGAAGACGCCGGAATGAAGCCCGAAGACATCGACTACATCAACGCCCACGGCACCTCTACCCCCGTCGGCGACGTCAGCGAAATCAAGGCCATCTGCGGTGTGTTTGGCGACGCTATTAAGGACATCAACATCAGCTCAACCAAATCCATGACCGGCCACCTCCTCGGCGCCACCGGTGCCCTCGAAGCTATCTTCAGCATCAAGGCCTGTCAAGACGACATCGTGCCCCCCACCATTAACCATGCCGCCGACGATGTTGACCCCGAAATCCCCGAAACCCTCAACCTGACCTTCAATGTGGCCCAAAAACGCCCCGTGCGCGCAGCCCTCAGCAATGTCTTCGGTTTCGGCGGACACAACGCCACCATTATCGTCAAGAAATACGAAGAATAAGACCTCGTTTAACTGACAAAACTAATTGATGAGGACGGGGGAAATTGTGCCCCCGTCCTCTAACTTTTAAAGTAATCCTCAGCTGATGAACTCCGTACTCATCGTACTCCCGATTCTGACCATCCTGATGTTTGACCTCGGCCTCGGACTCTCCGGCGCCGACTTCAGCCTCATCTTCAAGCGCCCACGCGCCCTCCTGACCGGTCTCATCGGCCAAATCATCTTCCTCCCCGCCATAGCCTTCATTCTCGCCACTTTCTTCGGCCTCAAAAATGAACTCTTTGTCGGGCTGATGCTCATTGCCTGCTGTCCCGGCGGAAGCTCCAGCAATGTCTTCACCGGAATTGCCCGCGGCGACGTTGCCCTCTCCGTCTCCCTCACCGCCTTCAGCTCGCTGATTACTTTAATCACCCTCCCCTTCCTCATGGGCCAATCCGTCGAGCTCCCCGTGGCTAATCTCGTCATCCAAAACCTCGTCCTGGTCCTCCTCCCCATCCTTGTCGGCATGTTCCTGCGCCACTTCAAAGAGCCCCTTGCCCTCAAGCTCCACCACTGGATTTCGCGCTTCGCCTTCCCCGCCCTGCTCTTCCTCGCCGCCGTCTTCTTCGTGGTGAATATGGACATCATCCGCGAGTATTTCAGCCAGCTCTTCTTAGTGACCACCCTCCTCGTCATCATCGGCATGGCCTGCGGAGGCTCCCTCGGCATCTTAGCCCGACTCAATCCCCGCGAAGTGCGCACCCTCGTCATCGAAGTCGGCATGCAAAACGCAGCTCAGGCCATGGCCTTAGCCGCCTCTCCCCTGGTCTTCGCCAAGCCTGCCTACGCCATTCCCGCCACTATCTACGCCCTGATGATGAACGTCGTCCTCCTCATCTACGTGGCCGTCGTCAAGCGCATCAACCCTGACCGCTGATGGAAGAACTCATGCAGTACGTCTGGCAACACCGGCTCTGGCTTGCCGGCGAACTGCTCACGGTCGATGGCGAACCCGTCGCTGTCATCGATGTCGGCCAACTCAACCGCGACGCCGGCCCCGATTTCTTTAACTCCAAGGTCAAAATCGGCGAAAAATTCTGGTGTGGCAACGTCGAAATGCACCTCAAGGCCTCCGACTGGTTTCGCCACGGCCACCAGGACAACCGCGCCTACGATTCCGTGATTCTCCACGTCGTCGAGACCAACGACTGCCGAATCCGCCGCCCCGACGGGCAAATCATCCCCCAAATCGTCCTCCCCACGGCCCGCGACTTTGCCGACCGATTCGGACAATTCATCAACAATTCCGCCAACCAATTAGCCTGCGCCTCCGAGGTCCGCGCCCTCCCGCCCGTGCTCATCCATAGCTGGCTCGACTCCCTCGCCTTTGAGCGCCTCCACTCCAAGGCCGACATGGTCAAGGAGCGACTCGACCGCTGCGGCGGCGACTGGGAGCAAGCCGCCTTCATCACCCTCGCCCGAGCCCTCGGCGCCGGAATCAATGGCGACTCCTTTGAGCGAGTGGCCGCCTCCCTTCCCCTGCGTGTGCTCCACAAGCATTGCGACTCGCTCCTCTCCCTCGAAGCCTTCCTCTTCGGCCAGGCCGGGCTCCTCGATGGCCCCGCCTCTGATGGCTACGTCGACCGGCTCCGCACCGAATACTCCTTCCTGCGCAACAAGTTCGACCTCAACCCCTTAGAAAACCTCGGATGGCGAATGAGCCGCATGCGCCCCGCCTCGTTCCCTCATCGCCGACTGGCCGCCCTCGCCGCCATGATTCTTGGCGGATTCTCCATGCTCCGCCGCATCCTCGACGCCGCCAACGAGGCCGAGGCCCGCCGCCTCTTCGACGTAGCCCTGACCGGCTACTGGATTGACCATTTCAACTTCTCCGCGCCCATGGGCTCCGTAAAGCCCGTGGCCCTGAGCCGCCAGACCCTCGACATGTTAGTAATCAACGTCGTAGCCCCGCTGATGATGGCCTTCGGCGAGGCCACCGGCGACGACTCCCTCTCCGACCGCGCCGTCGACATCCTCGAGCACCTCCCCGGAGAATCCAATCGCCTGGTGCGCCACTTCATCGCCGCCGGAATCCCCTGCCCCAACGCCCTCGTCTCCCAAGCCATGGTCCAGCTCCACACCCGCTACTGCGACGTCCGCAAATGCCTCTACTGCCGCATCGGCCACCGCCTCCTCGCCGCAAAAGCCCGCCCCTAACCCCCGCCTTGATTGTGGGCGAATGAAATGAGCCCGGTTTCGTCATGGCAAAGCCGCTTGCGGCGCCCCGCCCCGCTAAAAAGCCGCAAAATCCCGCCTCCTCTTGCGCCTTTCAAAATTTTTCCCTATCTTTGCACAAGAAATAAACTAAACCAAATCTATATCAATGAAATTATTCTACTCCGTGTGTCTGGCTGCTCTCGCCGCTTCCGCCGCCCTCGCCGCCCCGGATGCCGAGTTTGCGTTAGTCGAGCAGTCGCTCCCTAACCCCGACAATGAGCCCGCACCCGTCCACCCCGTGCCCCATCCCCGCCAACTCAAGTGGATGGAAACCGAATTCTATGCCTTCTTCCACTACGGCATGAACACCTTCACCGGCCTCGAATGGGGCAACGGCGACGAAGACGAGGCCACCTACGCCCCGACCTCCAAGCCCAATCCCCGCCAATGGCTCGAATCCGTCAAAGCCGCCGGAATGAAGGGCGGTATCGCCGTGGTCAAACACCATGACGGCTTCTGCCTCTGGCCCACCGAAACCACCACTCACAACATCACCCGCGCCGGCAATGCCAACGGCCGCGAAACCAACATCGCCGAAGAATTTGCCAAGGCCGCTCAGGACCTCGACATGAAATACGGCTTCTACGTCTCCCCCTGGGACCGCAACTCCGCCTTCTATGGCGACGGCACCAACCGCTACGTCGAGCAAGTCTTCAAAAAGCAATGCGAAGAGCTTACCGCCTATGGCACTGACCAGTTTGAAATGTGGTTCGACGGCGCCAACGGCGGCTCCGGATATTATGGCGGCGCCAACACTAACCGCACCATCGACGCCTCCACTTATTATGACATCCCCAACCTCCGCGACTGGGTCCACAAGCGCATGCCTGACTGCGTAATGTGGGGCGTTGGCGACGAAGCCCGCTGGATCGGCAACGAAGCCGGATGGGCCGGCGAAACCAACTGGAGCTACGGCGACGGCACCGACGGCAACCCCAATGCCTGGTACTGGAACCACGGCGAATCTGACGCCAAAGCAACCAACAAAGGCTGGTTCTACCACGACGGCGAAACGCCCCACAACGCTGACCGCGTCTGGCAGTTCTACATGGAAACCGTGGGCCGAAACGCAACCTTGATCCTCAATTATCCGCCCAACAAGGCCGGCGTCCTCCCCGCCGCCGACGTCAACGTCCTCAAGAAATTCGGCGAGATGCTCGAAGCCCGCTTGGGCCATGACCTCGCCCCCGAAGCCACGGTCGAAGCCTCAGTGACCCGCCAAAACGGCCAGACCCGCACCTATGACGCCTCCAACGTCATCGACGGCGACAAAGACACCTACTGGGCCGCCCCCGACGGAGTCATCGACGCCACCCTCACCCTCACCTTTGACCAGCCCAAAAACGTCCACCTCATCTCCCTCCAGGAGTACATGAAGCTCGGCCAGCGCGTCAAAGCCTTCGAAATCGAAACCTCTGCCGACGGCTACACCTGGGAACCATTCACCGGAATGACCACCACTACCATCGGCTATAAGCGCATCCTCGCCCTCAACGGCTCCACCTCCAATTATGGCGCCGGCAAGAACATCAAGGCCGTCCGAATCCACATCAAGGACGCCAAAGCTTGCCCCACGCTCCACACCGTAGGTATCTTCTAACCCCCTTCACACCCACAGACTTTACCAATGAAAAAAATAGCACTCTCATTTCTCGGACTGGCTGCGGCTGTGATGCCTGCCGCCGCCAACTGGGGCTCCGACATAACTTTCGTGGACCATGAAGGTTACACGAACCTCTCCATGTATGACTGCTGGGAGCAATCCCCCTTCCGCACCGGCCAACTCTCCCTGACGCCCCGCATCATCGACAATCCCGACACCGAAGTCGACGAAATCCTCCAGTTCGCCCCCAATGACTCCCCCAAAGTGGTCGGCGCCCAGCGCTCCCGCTTCGGCTCTAACCGCTTCGGCGTGCGCGTCGACTTAGCCGAAGAAGACCAGTTTGAACTCACCCCCACCACTCGCTACGTCCACGTCAAGCTCCTCAAACCCACCGAAGGCCGCGTAATGCTCGTGGGTCTCGGCTCCCGCGACGACTCCTCTGACCCCGACAAGTTCATCGAGCAATTCTGGGTGGTCAGCCAAAACTCCTGCACCCCCGGAAAATGGAACGACATGGTCTTCGCAATCAAAGGCGCCGGCGGCATTACCATGCGCTCCCTCGTCCTGGTCCCCGACCTCGAGTCGCCCCATAATCTCACCTCCGACTTCCTCTTCTACATCGACGACATCCGCGTCAACAACGTCGCTTCCCCCGAGTTCAAGTATGACTACTACCCCACGAACTTCGACAAGAAAAACGACCAAATGACGCGCACCGACCGCTACACCAACTCCATTAAGCTCACCTCGCCCCGCTTTGGCCAGCAAGTCGCCGCAATCAACCAAAACGTTGACAAACTCGGTTACTACGACAAAACCGACCTCTATCCCTTCACCGTCGAAGTCGGCGAAACCGTCTCCCCCGTCATTGACTATAACGGCACCTGGATGAACGCTTTCGTCTACGTTGACTATGACAACAACGGCCGCTTCGACGTCTCTGACCCCGTCGACGGCGTCTACGGCGGCGAAGCTGTGTCTTACTCCAACGTCGAGCTCAAAAACTCCGTCGGAAAGACCCTCTCTAACCGCAACACCCGCGAACTCCCCGCCTTCAAGATCCCCGAAGACGCCACTCCCGGCCTCTATCGCATGCGCTACAAAATGGACTGGAACGACATCGACCCCGCCGGCAATAACTCCGACGGCAACCGCATCATGGACAACGGCGGCGTGGTCGTCGACCTCATGCTCCACATCGTCGGCCATAACCCCACGGCCATCGTCAACGACTTCCAGCTCAACGGCGAAGTCCTCGCTGCCAACGGTGACAAACTCTCCGCCTACGAAATCCCCGCATTTGAAGACTTCACCGTGCTCATCGCCCCCGAAAACGGCTTTGAAAACAACGGCTTCACCTTCAAAGTCGGCTACGGCAAAATCGACGCCGAAGGCGAAGAAAACCGCTATGACAAATACGGCAACCCCAACTGGTTCACGCTCGACTTCCCCCTGGCCCAATTCAACCGCGACGACGACACCATGACCATCCCCGGCCGCTACATCTTCGGCAACATCCTCATCCAGGGCCGCATGGCCGAAGTGGGCACTCGCCCGGAGTACTACGGCGTAAACTTCTCTAAGGACCGCGAAATCACCCGCACCGACCGCCACCTCAACAACTTCACCTTCACCCCCGAAGGAGGCACGTCCCAGCAAATCTCTCTTGCCGACAACGTCAACCCCACAATGGTCTACGTTGAAAAATTCGACAAAGACATCGAAGTTTACGCCGGAAAATCCATCGCCACCGCCATTGACTACACCGGCCGAGCAATGCACGGATACCTCTACATTGACTACGACAACAACGGCTTCTTCGCCCCCACCCTCGACGCCGACGGCACCCCCGCCCCCGGCAGCGAACTGGTCAGTTTTAGCTGCTACCAGCAAAAAAACTCCCTCGGAGCATCTGTGAACCAGAACAATTCACCCACCGGCCTCCCCGCTTTCACCATCCCCACCGACCTCCCCTCCGGAACCTATCGCGCCCGCCTCAAAATCGACTGGGACAACATTGACCCCGGAGCTCGTCCCGAAAACGAAGGCAACAAAATCTGGGAAAACGGCGGCCACGTCGTCGACTTCAACTTCAAAGTCACCAACCCCGCCGACGTCGAAGTCTCCATCGACGAAATCTCCGCCGACAAAAAGGACCAGATCTTCGACCTCCTCGGCCGACGCGTCTCCACCCCCGCCCACGGCAATATTATGATTATCAACGGAAAAACTACTCGACTTTGAAAACAATCCACATCCCCTCACTCGACGCGCTGCCCCAGGCGGCGCGCGAGTTCATTAACGACCTCGGCGACCGCACCGTAGTCACCTTCCACGGCGAAATGGGCGCCGGAAAAACCACCTTCATCAACGAACTCTGCCGGCAACTCGGCGTAGAATCCGACCCCACATCCTCCCCCACCTTCGCCCTCGTCAACGAATACCGCTCCGACACAACCGCCGAGCTAATCTACCACTTCGACCTCTACCGACTCGAAACCCTCGACGAAGCCCTCGACATGGGCATCGAAGACTACCTCGACTGCGGCGCCCTCTGCCTAATCGAATGGCCCGACATCATCGACCCAATCCTCCCCACCGACGTCGTCGAAGCCACCCTCACCCTCAACCCCGACCTCTCCCGCACCCT
>CAZLMV010000026.1:0-17079 GCA_964560625.1 uncultured Bacteroides sp.
TAAAATTTTGTCAATTAGAGAAAAAGTATTATCTTTGCCAACGAAATAAATACATTATAAGCGTTTATCGCGCTGATTCTTGACGTTTCGAAATGTCTCGCAAACTTTTTCCTATCTATGTCAAGGGTTAAGCAACGGTAGATGCCCGGTGATATGTAATTATCACGTATTTTCGGCTGCATATTCCGCGAGGAATATGGCCGGATGCGTTGGTTGCATATACATGCGTGGGCTTCTGCAGTTTGCCGTCCGACATAGATAAGGCACAAATGCGAGAAGCCTCGAAACGTAGGATGGCAACAGATACAGATTCCTGCGCTTTTTCTTTTTATAAACCAATTAGTTATGCCAACGAGGGGATGACCGCGGCAAGTGAATAAAATATGTATCGCAAGATTTGTTTATTAGTCGGCCTGATATGTGTCATTGGGCATGTGTCGGCGAGCGAGCGGCAAAATCTGCTTAACGAAACCTTTCAGCAGGTTACGGGGTCAGATGATGCCACATCGCCCCTGAATGCGACAAAATTCGGCCTGGACGGATGGAGTTTCACGAGCGCCTATGCCGGTCCGGAGTGTGTAATCATCAAGAAAGGAGGCACGGTAACAACTCCGGCGCTCCCGGAATTGACCGGCAATGCCGCATTTTCATTCGACATCGGAGAGTGGGAAGACCCCACGGGCCAGACGCCCTTTGATTGGGAGAATGTGAGGCCTCATGCATTGTCAATCAGTTCGGGAACGCTCTCGACCGACGAGTATGACTCCATGACAGCCGGAATGGATGCGCGAGTAATGTATGACGTGGACGCGACCTCGCGGCTGACCCTGACCGCAGCCTACGACATCATGCTTAAGGGCGTAAGAATTTACTACGCCGGCAACAACAACAGCGGAATGATGACGGATTTCACCACGTATTCCCACGAAACGGGCGACTATTACGCGCCTTTTGACCTGAATCTCACGGTGACTTCCACGACCGTTTGCGCCGACGACGGAAAGCATAACATCCTGGTTTACACCCTCGACGGAAGCCAACCGACGCGCACTTCCACCCGCTATAAGGGTGAACCCATCCACATTTCCGGAAATACGACCCTGACCGCGGCCACAATCTTCGGCAACGGATTCATGTTTCAAGACAAGCCGCGGGTCTACAATTTCCCCGTCTCCTCGTCGGTGACCAAACCGGCAAACACGTTTGCAGTCACGGTCGCAACTCCGGGAAAGTTGAAGTCCATGCTCCTTGATATTGACGCCGACATCATCGAAGGCCTGGAAATTTCCGGCAAGCTGAATTCGGAAGACTTGAAATATCTCGTAGGGGGCGAAGGACGCACCGGCGCCATCACCTATTTGGACCTCTCTGAGGTCACATTTGACTATGACGGAGGGACTTACAAAACGCTCGTCTACGCTCCGGAAGGCGGAATGGGCACGACTACCACCCTTTACTATTGCCTCAGCGAAACCAATTATGACGAAGGAGTAGGTGCCAGTCCGACCTCAAAGAGCACCAAATGCTACCGCAATGATCTTGCCGGCGCGTTTGCCCGAAATTCGAAAATCGAACACGTGGTGCTCCCGAAGAGCCTCCCCATAATTGGCGAAAGCATGTTTGAGCAATGCTCAGCGCTGAAATCAGCAGAAATCCCCTCGGAAGTCACTGAAGTGGGCCGCAACGCGTTTTATTATTGCAGCAACTTGGAGCTCTATGAATTCCCTGAACACCTCACCAAGATAGGCAGCAATGCGTTTGCCGGCGTAAAACTCGGGCGTCTCACCTTAGGCAAGGACGTCAAAATCGGCGAAGCGGCTTTCAGCGGAAGCACCATCGCCATTTTAGAGATTCCTCAGCCCGGCGACTCCATCCCCGAGCGCGCGTTTGCCTATTGCAATGACTTGCAGGAAATTACCATAGGCGAGGGCCTGAAATTCATTGGCGAAAGAGCTTTTGCCGACGATTGGGCCATTGAAAAAGCTCAATTCCCCCAATCGTTGGAGGAAGTAGACACTGAGGCATTTTCCGGATGCCGGTTTCTTAAAGATATACCTGACGAAGAAGGCATTAAGTACATGGGAAAGGTGGCCTTAGAGACTTCAGACCAAAACCGCAGCTCCTACTCAGTCAAGGAAGGAACCATCTCACTGGCGCCCGGACTCTTCCACTTTTCAGGCGCCACGAGCTTTGAACTGCCGTCGTCGCTGGAAATCATCGGTGACCATGCTTTCGCCTACTCTCAAATCACATCTCTCCCGGAACTCCCTAACTTAAAGCAACTTAAGAACAACGCCTTTGGCCATTGCGAAAAATTAGCTCGCCTGACCATTCCCGAAACCGTAGAATTTATCGATAACGCATTTGAAGGGTGCAACTCGCTTTGGAGCGTCACATATAATGCCATCGACGCGGAATGTCCGTCAGGAGTAAGCCCGCGCGACCTGGAGCGCATCGTTATCGGCGACAAAGTCAAGCGTCTGCCCGCCGGCTTATACACGGGCAACACGAATGTCACGGAGGTTATTCTCCCCTCAAGCGTTGAAATCCTTGATCCTAATGCGTTTAATGGATGCTCAAATCTGACTTACGTCAGACTTTCCGACAACATCTCAACCATTTCTGACTTTTGCTTCTATAATTGCCACTCGCTGACCGACCTCCATTGGCCCGCCCGACTTAAGGAGATTGGCCAAGAGGCATTTAGAGAGTGCACCTCGCTGACCACGGTCTCTCTTCCCGAAGGAGTTGAGAAAGTTGCCTACGGCGCATTCTCCTTCTGCAGCGGAGTAGAAAATTTCTACTTGGCATCCACAATTTCGGAGATTGAGTATGGGGCATTTACCTTCTATAACGACTCAAAAGCCTTCACCATCACCACCCCGGCGCTGACGCCCGACGCATATGAATGGAACTGGCACTATGTCGGCACGCCCCTGATCAAGGTCCCGGCATCGGCCCTAACAACTTATCAGGCCGACAACAACTGGAACGGCAAAAACTATGGCAAGGACAATGAAATAGTCTCCATTGAAGGGATTTCAGCGCCCGAGGGCGATTCTGAAACGACATTCAGCGCCGGCATTGACAGCGACAGCGACCTGAGCGACGCAGTTATCGGCGACGTCTACGTCACCGTAGGCTCGGAAGATTATTATGACGAAAACGACGGCTCAATCGTAATCAACTCCACGATGGAGGATGAATACATGGACGCCATTGGCGGAATGAGCCCCGGCGAGAGCGACATCGCCAACCGCTTCAACGGCTTAATTGTCAAAGTGCCCGCCGGAAAAGGCTCCGTAACAGTTAATTGCCTGACCCTCGGGAGCAAAAACATCTGCGTGAAAATTGGCGAAGATGCACCCGAATTTTTCTCCATGAACTCCAAGGGAGACATCACGATAGAGTATAATGTCGACGCGGAAACCTGTGTCTACATTTACGCTGCCGACTCTGAAAGCCGCCAAATCAAACAGCGGTTCGCCCCCTCCGGAGCATCAGACAATTGCGTGAAGATTTACGCAATCACCATCAACCCCAAGGAGATTTCCGGCATCGGAGAAACTGCCGCCGGCCAAGACTCCCGGATTGTAGAAATCTATCGCTTGGATGGCCGGAAAGTGTCCGCTATCAAAGCGCCGGGCCTCTACATCATCCGCAAATCTGACGGAACAACCTCCAAAGTCTCAGTCAGCGGCATTTAAACACACATCTATATATTAAAAAGGCCGGAGCCCTGATTTCGGGGGCCCCGGCCTCTCTTTTTAACTTGCGAATTTTGCCCTCGAAGGAGAGGAAGGGCGACGTCACGCGCGAAACGTGACGTCGACAAAGGGGCGGGCACCGTACTCGACAGTGGCAGAGGTGATTACGCGGCCCAGAAGGTGACCCTTGGTGCGGAGATCCACGCAAATTTCGGTCACATTAGCGGCATAGATGGCCACGGAGCCAATGCGGTCATGATTGCCCACGGCGGGATAGAACACGAAGCGGGTGTGGGGGCGCGAGCCGCGCTGACGGGCCACGGCGCGGTCATAGACGCCGAACTCGGCGAGGGCTGAGGAGCGGGGGTTGAGCTTCTCGCGCACCACCACGGAGGTGCGGGCCACGCGGGCGGCGAGGGATTCCTGAACTTGGTTGATTTCGCGAGCGATAGAAGTTGCTTTTTCCATACTTTTTGTAGAGTTATAAAAAATGTAAAAGATCAATAATTTTAACGGATGGATATACCATGGACGTAAATTATTGATCCAAAAACTCGAAAGGGCGAAGCCCGGTGAGTAAAGTATGTCGTCGCGATTCTCGCGGAATCACGGCGCAAAGTTACGACAAGTTTTCGAAACCTCCAAATTTTTTCGCAACTTTTTTCGGATTTTTTTAAAAAAAATTGTAACCTTGCATTATAAAAGGCAACCATAGGGGGCCACCCCAATGTTGTTTACTGCAATATAGCCCGGAGGGCTTTCACCGCGGTTAACCCCCAATTGCGCAAGCTATTGGGGGGTCAGGGAAATAGACTCAAATACAAACCCGGGAGGGGTTGCACTTTCCGTTGCAAATGGTGCAACCCCGCCGGGGTTGACATCATAAGTAGTTCTGCTACCCCGGGTAGGGCTGACGCCCAACCCGGGGTTAACCGGGGTGAAATCCCTCCGGGATTTTTTTGCGCAGATGGAGCCGGCGGGTTCGGCGAAATGACTGGGGAGGGCACCCGCCCTCGGGTGCCCAGCGCCGACAAAACACTCAGCGGCTAAAGCATGGCGCTCAGCGCGCCATCGACACCCGAGGGCGGGTGTCGTCCCCAGTTAACCTCGCCGCAATCAGAGCAATTTGAGCAATTAGAGCAATTGGATTTGGGCTACGGCAAGCGCATCCACACCTATTATCTGTCCAGCAAAGCGCCCCGGGTGCCCAGCGTCGACAAAACCCTTTGACGATAAAAGAAGCCGCTGACGCGGCTCGGCACGCGAGGGCGCATGCCGTCCCCAGTTACCATGCGCGCTCATTTACCCCATCTTCGGCGACAATTAGGGGACCATCAGGGCGCCCCCAACATCGACCCGGGGACGGGTTGCACAATCTTTCGCGGGATGATTTGCGGGGTTCGGGGATTATGCGTATCTTTGTCGGCGTAATGAAGAACCAACTGATTATCAACCATAATATAAGTAACGCTTATGGAAGAGAAGCCGATGCAGGAGTTGACCTCCACATATTTTAATGCGATATTGCGCACGGACGTGGAGCCGCGCAGCGTCGATGACCTCCCGGCGGAGGTGGTCGAGGAGTTTAACGGCCTGATTCGCGACGCCTTTACCGACGAGGCGCCCGAGACGATCAGGCGCGTACGCTATCTGATTCCCTATTTTCTGCAATCGATTGACTGGGAAAAGTATGCCATTCCGCTCGAGGGGTGGCAGCTCAGATATTACTATCAGCGGGAGCGTTTTCTGAAGAAAACCGGCCTGAGCTATGAGCGATTCATGGCCCACGAGCCGATGCAGCAGGCCTTGGCGGCGCTCCACTTAGAGCCGGAGCCGACGTTTGAGTTCATCCTCTTCCTTAATTATTACTACTCGCTGCGTGCCGACTTGCGCTATTCGCCCGTGGAGCAGCTGCGTTTGGCGCAACAGGCCATGGCCGAGCTGCCCACGGAGGGGACGGCGCAGCTGGACCTCAACATTGGCGGGCGGCATTTCAAGATCTCGTCGACGCGGTTTTTGCGCGCGCTCCTGCCGGCGCTCCCATTGGAGAGGCTGAACTTCGGAGCGTTTGTCAACGACTTCAACGAGGGTCCGAACCGCGACAAAATCCGCGCCTTGGATTATTACACGCTCAAAACGCTGCTCGATTTCCTCCCCATTGCGCGCCCGGCGGAGTCGCGCGGAGCCTACACCCAGGCGCAGAGAAACTTTGCGCTGTCGGTGCTCAGCTTCCTGGGGCGGCTGCCGGACATTGACCGCGAGGGGGAGTGCAGCAAGGAAAACAACGCCACTTTCGACAAGCTTTTCCGCGACTTCCGCGCGGCGCCGATTCCGTTTGCCATGGAATTATTCCTCTGATTCTCAACGAGTTTGCCCGGGCGTAAATTCTTTGAAAATTATTTACGCTTCCATAAGAATTTAAAAATTGCGAATTTTGCAGTGTTCAAATTTCATTAATCAACTTTTAAATCCTAAAATTATGGCAAACTTTCTTCAAAACTTCCGCGCAATCCACCACTTCATCCGCGGCATCTTCGGCAACTCTAACGGCGAATACACGCTGACCTTCGTCCAGGACCCGGACGACCGCTGGTACATCGACATGCCGTGGGACGGCAATCGGGAGAACTTAGAGATGGTGGCCGGCTCCGACGACCTCCTCACCCACTTCGATAAGGAGCAGAAGCACCGCGTGACGCTCCACGTCATTCCGTCGCAGGAGCCGCGCGAGGTGCCCGACCACATCGAGTTGCGGCAATTAGATCAGTCGCTGACCGGGGGCGCGCACTATGACGCAACGGACGTGGAGGGCTTCCGCATGTCGCGCATCTGGATCTGCCCCGTAACGCTCTGCGTGTTAGGACATTACCCGCGCTACATTTACATTCGCCCGGTAGAGACGACCTTGCCCGCAGGCGAGATGTAAAGGCCGCGGCCGGGGTTGCGCACCGGGCGGCCGAGCAGGTCAAAGAGCTGAGAATCAGCGCCGATGGTAATCTCCTCGATGCCGTCGGCGCTGAGGTCTATGGCGAAGTTATCGCCGAGGGAGGCGGGGACGGCATCAGCGGGGATGGCGACGCTATTGGCGGGGTATTCCGTGGATTTGACGAAGCGGTCGGCGGCGGAGACGAACATCGGCTCGCGATTGAGTTGTCGCATCAGTACGCCCTCGGCAATGCCCTTAGTATCAGCCGTTTCGGCCTCGAATACCACCGGGAAAGTTGCTTCGGAATCAGCTGAAGAGAGGACCACGAAGGGCTGCCCCGCGGGAATTACATCGCCAAGGGCAAACTCGCTGATAGTCACGCCCTTTTCGGCGTCAACACCCGTGATATAGCCAACTTTGACGCTCATGGGCACTTCGACGGCCACGGGGAGGGTCATTGCCGCGGGAAGGGCCTTGACGGCGACCTCTGTGAGCGGCTCAAACTTGAAAGTGTGGGTCTTGGACCCGGCGGTGAGTTTGAGCGAGGGCATGCCGGTGCCGTAGACTAATTCGTGCTGAAATTCAGCGCCTTGGGCGGTGATTGCTTCGCCATTGGCCACCAACTCCTTGCCGGAATTGGCGTGGATCAGATGTCCACCGACGAGCTTCCAGAGGGCCAAATGCGGGTTCTCGGTGGCGTTCAGGCTCTTGACATAAAGGTCAACCTCAACATCGGCGGCCACGTCCTTTCCTGGGTCGGCCACCATGAACGATGACGACTTTTTCAGCACAAACGGGCGGCTGAGTCGCCCTTCGGGATAGGCCCACACGCGGGTGGATTTCGGTTTATAGATCACGCCGTCTTTCTCGGTGTAAGTCGTTGAGTTTGAGGCGCAATGGAAGTCCATAACTGAGGTTGCGCCGGCAAAGAGTGTGCCGGGGACCACGGCGGCGTCAGGCTTGCGGAAGGTCACCGTCAGGTCGATTCCGGCGGGGAGAGCCGTGGCAAATCGGCTGATTTCCTTCATCTCGGCGGAGTTGCTGAGGGTTTTGGTCTGGGAGGCGCCATTGCTCGCGGCGGTTACTCTAAGTTGCTTATTTGCAGCGTTATAGACCGCACGAATAGTGAAGTGGCCGGAGAGTTTCACTCCGGTGAATTCCACGGCCTCGGCCGAGTCCCACTTGATGCTCAGTGTGCCATCCTTTTTGAGGTAGAACTGGCTCCAGCCGCCGCTGAAATTGTCGGCAAGGCAGTCGGTTCCGTTGCCATAAAGGCCTGAGCCATAATCATTAAAGGAGGCGCCTGGCTCGGCGGTGCCCTCAATGGTCATCACCCAGCTGTCGGTGCCGGCAATGGCGGGCGTAACGGTGGTGATTTTATTGCGGGTGCCGTCGCCGGCAATTTTTGCGGAGAAGATTTTCGCGCCCTCGGCGGTCAGTTCGCCCTCGGGGAGGGTCACCTCGGTCAGATCCTCGCACCCGGCAAAGAGTCCCGGGGCAATGGCTCCGACGGCAGGAGAGGGCGCGGAAAGGTCGAGGTGGGAGTCGCCGCGCTCAAGGATTTCAGTCAGTCGGGCGCGGCCATCGGCCATCCCTTCCCAGCCGAAAGTCCAGCCGCTCACTTGCAGGGGCAGGGGCTCGAATTCGGCCGTAATGTGCGCATTATCAAAGGCTTTGAAGTTGACACTGAGGCCATTTTCGGCCACCCATGCGGCGGGCAGCTCGCGGCCATGATTGTCGACCCAGCGCTTCACGCGACATCCGGCAGCGGGGAAGGCCGTGATAACCACTTCCTCGCCGGGATTATAGACCATCGATTCATTTTCGGAGCGCATGGAACCATAGGCATCGTCATTAGGCGCATAAGTCACCCGGCAAGCGTAATCGGGCGAGTCAACCACCTCAAGGAGAACCTCATAAACAAATCTATCTGTGGGGTCGCCGGCTTGGATTTCGCCGTTTTTGCCGTCAAAACGGAGGCGCAGGTGGGTGTTCCCCTTAGCCGTTTCATAGGGCAGGAGCACGTTAAGTGCGCCGGCCGAGGGGGTCAGTTGCTCGTCGAAAGTGCCGTCGCCGGTGAGGTCAATGAAGGCGGAGCAGGTCAGTGCGCCCAAACCGCCGGCGTCGGCCCAACTGATGGTGAATTCGCCGCCGGGAGCCGCCTTGATGCGCGTTGGAATCTGCACAAACTGGCGCTCGGGGGCTGCGTAGGCGGTGTAAACCTCGGCGGTTTCGCCATTTTGGGTAAAGGAGAGTGAGCTGATATACTGCTTGTTAGCCTCGATGGTGGGACGGTCGGCATAGCCGTTGTCGGCGGGGACGCCCCATTTATTGACCACGAAATGAGCGGTAAAGGAGGCGCCCTCGCGGCCATAATAGGTCATGGGGTTGTCGTTGCCCACGACGTTGCCGGCGGCGTCGGTCCAGTGGTCGAAGTCATATTCGGCCAAGGCGATTGCGCGGATCACCACCGGGTCAGTGTTCGTAACGCTCAATCCCTCAGCGCCTTCAATGCTGACAGAGCCTTGCTTCGGGTCGGCGGAAGCGACGCTGACGGTACGCGGCTCAGTGATTTCCACGAGGGTTTTCAGGGTGAAGGAGAAGACGGTGCCGTCGGTCAGCGTAACGCGGCAAAGGCGCTCGCCGATGGGGGCATTTTCGGGCAGGGTAAATGAGGAGCCCTGCTGAATTTCGGAGGCCTCAAAGCGGCCGTTTTTGCTGAAATCAATGGCTATTTCGGCAATGGTAGCACCCTGAATGTCAGGCGAATAGGCCGCGCCGGGCGAAGCGAAGTCGAAGAAGGTCCCGGCGGCATCAGAGGTCAGCAGTCGGTCAATGAAGTAAGGCTCGCCGGCGTCGGGGCGCGAGGGCGTGAAGCGACTCAGATACTTGGGCAGGAGTTCGAGGGCCACGGTGCGGGTATCTCCCTCAGCCTCAGAGGAATAGGCCCCGGGGTTAGAGTGCGCCCAGTTCCATTCCCACTGGAACCAGCCACCCGCGGGGGCCTTCATGCCGTTGTCAAACCAGGTTTTCCAGCGCTCATAGTAGAAATCGCGGAGCATTCCGCCCCACTCGCGATAGCTATAGTCATGCAGGCCTCCGCCCTCGGCCGCGGCTTGCGGGCCCCAGGTGGTGATGAGTGTGCGGGCATTGTTGAGTTCGAGCCAGTCGGCATCGGCGGCCGTTGTTCCGGCGGCTTCATTGGCCATGGCGCGGGCGCGCTCGGTCCAGTGGCCCAAGGTGAGCAATGAGTTGGTTGACAGCAGTTTATCCAAGTCGAGGATCAGCTCAAGGAAGGCATCGCGGCGGCGCGCAAAGAGCTCGGAGTCGCCCGCGGCGTCGGCCTGGCGGATGCCGTCAAGGAGGCTCTTGGAATAATCCGTCAGCGCCTGGCGGGCCACGTCGGCCAAGTCATAGCCATAATTTTCGCCGCCGAGATTGGCGTCGAGGAGCTTATAAGCGGCGCGCACGGGGAGCATGCGGTCATAGAAAATCTCGGCCGAGCCCCAAGTAGATACCTTATTGACAGTCAGGGCCGGACGCGAGCAGACAATGGCTTCATGCGGGCCCTGGAGCTGGCTCTGACAGTCCAAAGCGGAAGTGCGGAGCAGCTCCCAGGCCTCGGCGGCCTCGGGCGATTCGTCATGGTAGCGGCGCGAGGCATATCCGGCCATCCATTGCGCGGCGTCGGGCTTGGTTGAGTGCCAGGGGAGCTCAAAAAGCAGGTCGTACATCACCGGAGTCTGCTCAATGGCCTCGGGTGCGGCGCCGATGCCCACCACGGAAGAGGTCCCGCGAGCGTCGAAATAGCCGTCGATAATCTTGTTGAAGCGGCCAAACATGCCGGTGCGTCCGCCGAAATTGAAGATGGTGCAATAAACCGTCTCGTGGCCTTTGTAATTGCCCCAACCGGGACGGCCATCGCTATAAAGGTCGAGGACCAAGAGTTTCCCCTTGGGGATATTGTCGAGACATTTATACTGGGCGCCGCTCCATTGCCAGGACTGGATTACGAACTGCGAGCCGGGAGTGGCCTTGTCCATGGCCTCATAGAGGTTTTTGTAGGCTTGGTCGACGTTGGCCGGAGTGGCGCCGCCTTCATGGAAGGGGTCGATGGAATAGTATTGGCTTTCGCCCATAACTTCCTTAAGGCGAGCATAATACTTCTCGGCCACCTCGGGAAATTTCTTGGTAGTGGCGTCAAGGATATAGGGGCGAGTGAATCCGCACCATTTGCCTTGGCTCACGGCCGCAATGCCGGTTTTGCTCTGGAAATTATCGGGCACCATGCCGGCAAATCCGGGGAGCACGGGCTCGATGCCGAGTTCGCGCATGCGGGCGGTCATCTTGCGGCCCAATTCGGCCTGGCGTTCATACCACCAGTCGGGGTTCGGGCCGCCCCACCCTTGCTGATTGTTCATGCCGAACCAGGCCATGAAGCTCGGGCCGCCGATGAAGTCGTTGGCCTCCTTGGCCGAATAGCCGTAGTCATCCATCAGGAGTTTTCGCCAAACTTCCTCAAGGCCAATGATTTGCAGGGGCATATTGATGCCGCGCAAGGCCATATAGTCAATTTCTTGCTGCCAGCGCTCCCAGGTCCAGGTGCTCATGGAGTAAGAGAACGTGCAGTAGTTCAAATAGTAACGATACTTGGCCGCGGAGCTGTGGGTCTCCTCCTGCGGCAGCGGGAACTCCACGGCTGAGAGGTCAGTGGTGAGGTTATTCCAGGAGAGATTGACTCCGGCGGTGTGGTTGAGATACCAACCGAGGCCGGTGGTGAGCGCCGAGAGGGTCGAGCCTTTGACGCACGGTTTGCCGTCGCTGGAGGTCAGCACGAAGGTCTCCTGGCCGTTTTGGGCCAAGGATTCGTCGACGATGGTCACGATGCGGTCCGACGTACCGGCGCCGCCTACGCGGTTGAGCAAGTCGCTGACTGCCTGAGGGTAAGTATCTACTGCCCAAAGGGAGCCGCCCATGGCCATGAGCGCCCCGAGGGAGAAATAGCGCAACAGATTTTTCATGGTTTATCTTAGTGATTTTCAATCAGTTCTGCCAATCGCGGCGAAGCGTATGGCGAATGATCATTATGTTGAGTAAAGTAATGAGTACATAGTAAGCCACGGCGGCCAAAATCACGGGCCACACCGAGGCATTGCCAAGGCCGACTTCCACGAGGCGGTCATTCCACACCCCGCGGAGCAACAGCGTGGCAATCAGCGCAATAACGGCCACCACGAGGTTGACTCCGGCGACGATACGCTCATAATAAGATCCGATTTCCACGGGCGCATAGCCCAAGAGCATCAGGTAGCGCAGCTTCTCCTTGCTTTTTTGCAAAAGGAGGAAAATGCTGAGCACGAGAATAAACACGGCAAGCGAGCAAATCAGTATGCCATTGAGAGTTACGACGAGCGACGACGCGCTGAGGAACCGCGAGATGTTGCCGTCATTGGCCTTATCGCCGGCAATCTCTATTTCGCGCTCTTCCAAGTATTTATGAGCGTCAGATGCCGAAAGGCGGTCAATCTCGACGATCAATCGCGAAGGCTCGGAGTCATCTTCGTCGCCGTCGGAGTATCGGTCATTGGCCCAATCCATGAACGACTGAGGCACGGCGATGGTGTTCAATCGCGAAGAGAAGCCGACGATGGAGGCGTCATACGTCTCCCGCAATCCGTCTTTACCGCTGAGAGTCAGGCGGATAGGCACGCCGCCGATTATGTTTTCGCTCACTTGCGGCAGCCCTTGCGGAATGGCGAAACCGAAGTTGTAGAGCATCAGGTAATCCTTGCTCAACATGATCGGCACGAAGCCCTCCTCGGGGTCAAAATTCCAGCCCCGGGGCTTGACGTCGAAGAACTCATCAGGCACGGATTCGCAAAAAAGGTAAGACGAGAGCCCGCGGCCACCCATGTCGACGGAGGCGCTGAGCGTGAATTTAGAGGAGGTGAATTTCCCGATTTTCTTGACCCAAGGTTGACGCTCCAAGTCGGCAATTTCCTGATTGCTAAAGGTGACCGGTTCGAAGCCGATGCCGTCAACGCGCTTGGACAAGACCATAAAATCCTGCGAAAAAAAACTATCGTCGGAGGTCGTGGTGTGGTTGCTGTCGCGATAGAACATGATGCCCACCAAGACCACCGTCAGGCCGATGATGTTTGACAATACATAGCCCACAATTTGCCCCTTTGAGAGATTCCTCTTCAGCAGGGACCAGATGTTTTTGTCTGATTTAAGCCACTTAATCATAGGCGATTACAGAGAGATATATTGAGGAGAGTTGAGCAAAAGATGGTTGCCGACGGAGGTTGAGATGATGCCGGCGCCCTGTTGCCCGGCTTCCTCTTCAACTATCGCGGCCACGATCCGATTATTGGTTTCGTCAAGATGGCTCACGGGCTCATCCAAGAAGATGAAATCGTAAGGCTGGCAGAGCGTGCGGATGATGGCCACGCGCTGCTGCTGGCCGATGCTGAGCTTGCCGACGAGCTCATTGCGCTTGTCGGCAATGCCTAAGCGCTCGAGCAGGGACTCGATTTCCGCGGCGGTCTTGAAACGGGTCTGATCGTTTTTGATGCTGATGTTTTGCATCACGGTCAGCTCCGGAAAGAGGCGCATTTCCTGCGGCAGCAGGGCAATGTGGCGCTGGCGGATGTCACACCAGCGGTCGATGCCGAAGGAGCGCACATCGGTGCCGTCAAACAAAATCCGGCCCGAATAGTCGCTGCGATTGCCGAAAATGAAGCTCAAAAGCGACGATTTGCCGCAGCCGGACTCTGCCTGAATGCAGATTTTACACCCCTTGACAAAAACGAAAGAAGGCACTTCCCAAATTTGGGAAGTGCAGATTCTTTCCGTGTCTTCCATGCCTTTGAACACGCACGGAAGGAGTTGATTCAGAGTGATTTCTTTGATTTCAGAGTTTACCATTCTTCATAATATACTTCTTCGGCGACCTCCGTAGCAGGCTCATCCCAGTCATATGCATCATAGGAATTATAGTCATAGGAGTCATAGCTGCGAGAGGGCACATAGGCAGAAAAATCGGTCTTGGAGGCCTGGAGAATCATGTTGCCAATCTTCTCAATCACGCCGGCGCCCTTGCCATTCTTAATGGTCAGCTCGATTTCTACCTCCATGTCCTTGCCCTCAACGGCATAAGAAAGGAGGACGTCATTCTTCAAGCCGAGGTCCTTCATAATCTTGTTATCCTTACCTAAGAAGCAAGCAGCGGATGCAATGTAATCGTCAAGATCAAAGGCTTTTACAGTGGCATTATCCTTTGACTTCTGAATCTTATGGTTGGCCAGAACAATGAAGTTATCTTCGGCAGAGAGATAGATGGTAGAACCCTCAAGCTCCATAGAGTAGCCCTTAGAGGCGGTGCCGTCGTAAGGCACGCGAACCTGGTCCATCAGGTCGCCGAGGTCTTTCATTAACTTGGCAGCTTTGCCGTCCTTGGTCTCAACAACAGCGGTAAATGACACATTTTCAAGCACATTGCGGCCACCATAATTCAATGCATAGATTGACTCCAAGCCATTGGTAAAGCCGAAGCCGAAAGCAATGGTGCCGTCAATATTCTTCAGATAGTCCTCAATCATGGAGAGCTGGCTACGATCGCTGCGCGACAGGCGAGCGCCTTCTGCAATAGCGTCCAGATATTCGCCCCATTTTACATTCTTCATGCTTCCGGCGGCCACGAATGACTCATCCTTGCCCATATAGGCCAAGGCTTTGGAGTTAACCTTTGCACCGAAATCTCCGTATTTAGCAAACTTCTTAGCGTTGACGGGTTTACCTTCTTCATCAAAGATCTTAATCTCAATTTTGATGTCATCGCTATCCAGCGAGCTCTTCATGCAAACATAGCCATTATAAATTTCCATCAGCTCAGAAGGTACATCCGCGGACTTCATCAATTCGCGAAACTCGCGAGAGAACCTATACGAAACGCCGGCCACGCCGTCCTTAATATAATCGGCCATCTTGGACTTGTCAAAAGATTTCTCCTTGGCGTCTTCGATGAAGCCGGCAAGAACGCGCATGCCGCTCTTTTCGCCGTAATAATGCGGCATCACATAGGCATAACCCTTATAAATAGCGATAAACGAGGAACGATAGCTGCCTCCCTCCTTGTAAAGAGTAATGCCGTCTTCTTTGTCTTCTTCATCAAAGTTGTTCTCTTCAATGTATTTTACAAACTTCTTTTCGTCGTCAAGTTTAGCCAAGATGATTGCTACTTCCTTGCGGAGGTCAAAAGTCATGGCGCAGGCTTCGGTGTTGACGCCTGACTTCTTTACGAAGTCATTAATATCGCTTACGGCATCGTCTGCTTCGCCGCGGGTCATTTCGCTGAACCAGGCGGGCATTTTCAGCTTGGAATCCTTGACTGTGACGCCGGCCGACTTCATGATGGTTTCTACGTCGCCCACGGCCACGATGTCTGAATCCGCCGGAATGCGGCTCAGCAAATCGTCAGATTTCGATGAGCAGGAACACATGGCAGCCACGGCCACCACGAGCAAACTCCAAAGGAAGAAGTTCTTTTTCATTGATATGTCTATTAGTGTGTTAATGATTAATCTGCTGCAAATTTACGCAAATTTTTCCACACTTCCAAATCCCCCCACACCTTATTATATAATATATTAACGGGGAGGACACCCGCCCCAGGCGCCCAACGGCGACAAAGAAGCCGCCGGGGGCGGCTCGGCCATTTATTGCCTAACGTCCAAAGCGCCTCAGGACGAAAAAAATCCCGGAGGGATTTCATTCGCGAAGCCCCCAGTTGCCCGCCGCAGGCGACAACTGGGGGGACCATCGGGGCGCCCCCCATCATCGACAACCCGGGACGGGTTGCACAATATTGTCTCGAGTGCCCAACGGCGACAAAGAAGCCGCCGGGGGCGGCTCGGCACGCGAGGGCGCATGCCGTCCCCAGTTACCATGCGCGCACTCGGTCGCCCGGATTCGGCGAAATAACTGGGGAGAACACCCGCCCCGGGTGCCCAGCGCGCGACAAAAGAAGCCGCTAACGCGGCTCGGCACGCGAGGGCGGGTGTCGTCCCCAGTTACCATGCGCGCTCATTTACTCGAGCCTTCAATGATTTCTGGGGAGGGCACCCGCCCTAAATTTGGGGGATTTGGCTTAGAATTTGAAGCCGGCGGAGAGGACGATGTTGTTGTGGTGGGTCTGAATGGTGGCCGAGGGGGCGCGGAGGGCGCCGGCGGCAAGCTGGTATTCACCATTGGAGGAGGGGAAGGAGCTGTAAGCCATCCAGTCGGAGTTTTGGGTCGTGTAGACGTAGGCAGCGTCGAGGTAGAATCCGCCGGTGCGGAAACCGAGGCCCACGGAGATGGCGTTGCGGTCGTTTTTGAACTCGACCATCGACTGCGTGCCGGTGGTGTAGAGATAATCCATGCCGGTGCGGGCGGATTCCTGTGCGCCGGATGAGCGATAGTTATAGCCTGCGCGGACGCTCCATGTGGGAGTCATGCGGAATTCAGCGCCGAGGCGGAGTTCGTTGGCGGGCTTATAGTATTGCTTGATGTCGCGGGAGATGTCGGTGAGTTCGCCGTAGGAGTCAGAGAATTGCATGTTGGGGTATGCCTCGTAGACATAGTCGGCCGAGAGGATGAATCTGCCGCCGAGCACTCCGGCGGCGCTGACCATCAGGCGCCAGGGCGATTTGAGTTTGGCGTCAAAGAAGCCGTTGCCGGTGGTGTCATAGGGATTGTCGTCAACCTTATTGTCGAGGGTGTAGTAGCCGTCGTTTTCAATGCGGCCGAGGCCATAGTCAATCCAGGCATTGGTCTGATAGGTGAGGTTATACCACGTAGGAGTGTGCACGGCCAAACCAAGGCGGAACTCATTGATAGGCTTGAAGATCACACCGAGCTTGAGATTGAAGCCGGAGCCGCTGACCTGCTGGGAGTTTTCAATGCCCCATTCGGCGGTGCCGGTAGTGAGGTCAGTAGTCTGGTCGGAGCGGGGCACGAGGGCGTTTTCGACGATTTCGTCGTAGTAAGACGACAGGCTGTAATTAATGTCGCGGATGCCGAGGGCGATGCCCCAGTAAACCATGTTGGAGAAATTGCCGCCGAAGTTGATGGAGTATTCGTCGATGTAGCCTTTTTCGCGCACTTCAATTGAGGCGTCGCCATAGGAGCCGTTTTGGAAGAGGCCTACGTAGCCGTTGCCGTTGGGGTTAGGATTGATGAGGAACGTATTGTAGGCCAAGGCGGAAATCCAGGGCACGTCGCTGTCAAAGAAGGGGTCATAGTATTCGTCGCCCCAGAGAGCATTGTTGGAATAGTCTCCGGAGAAGGAGGCTACGTAGTTGCTCCACGAGGTTTGAATCGAGGGGAAGTAGCCGCTATATTTGCGGTCAAAGGAGTTGATGCGGTTATAAGTGGCGCCCCACGCAAAATAGGGCATGATGG